>NZ_JBEZEK010000001.1:774191-979456 GCF_040648835.1 Micromonospora sp. NPDC049081
GGACCGCTCGTGGGGTGATACAGCGGTGTCAGCCGTGCTGGACACCGCCACGTCGCCGCACGGGAGTGGGCCAGGGGTGGTGACGGGCGGCGTGGGGGCACCGACGGGCCCGGGTGGGCAGCCGGGCTGGCAGCAGAGCGCGGGCATGGCGAAATGACGGAGGTGGCCGGACCACAGGTCCGGCACCTACCGTCGTCGGCGACGCCCGTCCACCCTCACGGGTGGGCCGGGTTCAGCGATGTCCCTCCGGACGTTGCCGCCACCGATCCTCCATGCGGTCCAGCAGCGACGGCCGACGGCCGCCCCGGCCACGCGGACGACGACGACTCGTCGTGCCGCCCACCACGTGCAGGTCCGGTGACTGCGCCCGCCGGTGCGACTGCACCGCATAGCCCAACGCGGCCAGCATGACGACGAAGCCCGCCACTGCCAGTGGCGGTGTCTTGATCACCGCGCCGTAGACCAACAGGGCCAGGCCGACGACCACCACGCCGGCAGCGACGAGCAGGCGACGCCGCGTATGGAAACGCGGGTCGCTGGCGCGCACGGCCGAGGCGAATTTGGGGTCCTCGGCAAGCGACCGCTCGATCTGCTCGAACAGCCGCTGCTCGTGCTCCGAGAGCGGCACGGCACTCCTCCCCGGTCACGTTGGTCGGCCCGGTCGGGCCGACAGACCGTGGCAGCCATCCGGCTGCTTGCCGCCAAGTCTACGAGGGGGGTCGCGCGTCGGAAAGCGGGACGACCTATGGCCGACTGCTATTTTCCCCGCGCCGGGGATCACGTTTACCGAGCAGACTGGCCGGACCTATGACGGACCGCCCGAAACGGGCAGCCGCCGCGTCGGCGGCGGTCTCCGCTTCCCGCCATCCCCGCTCCGGTGCGCCCAGCGTGAGTTGTCGCGGTGTGTCGACCGCTCCCGCCAGTCCCTCCACCCGGACGCCGACCAGCCGGACCGGCTCACCCGGGTCGAGAACCGTCCAGAGGCCCCAGGACGTGTCAAATATCTCCCGGGCCACGTCGGTCGCCCCGTCGAGGGTGCGGGACCGGCTGACGGTGCGGAAATCGGACATTCGGACCTTGATCGAGATGGTCCGGCCGACCTGGCCGGCCGCCCGGAGCCGACTGCCCACCTTTTCGCTGAGGGCGAGCAGCGCGCGCCGGATCTCCTGCGGGTCGACGACGTCGACGTCGAAGGTCACCTCGGCCCCGATCGACTTCTCCACCTGGTCCGGGCTGACCGGGCGCGCGTCGCGCCCCCGGGCCAACTCGTGCAGGTGGGTCGCGGACGCCACACCGAGCGCCTTGCGGAGCATCCCGGCGGGTGCCTCGGCCAGGTCACCGATGGTGCGTAGGCCGAGCCGCCGCAGCGTCTCGGCGGACCGCTCCCCCACCCCCCACAACGCGTCGACCGGCAGCGGGTGGAGGAACTCCAACACCCGATCGGCCGGCACCACCAGCAGGCCGTCCGGCTTGGCCCGGGTGGAGCCGAGCTTGGCCACGAACTTACTCGGACCCACCCCGACCGAGCAGGTCAACGCCTGCTCGGCGGCGACCCGGGCCCGGATCCGCCGGGCGATGGCGGCGGGTGGGCCGAACAGCCGGCGGGCACCCGTCACGTCGAGGAACGCCTCGTCGAGGGAGAGCGGCTCGACCAGCGGGGTGACGTCCCGGAAGATCCGCATCACCGCGTCGGAGGCCGCCCGGTAGCGGGCGAAGTCGGGGGGCAGGTAGACCGCGCCGGGGCAGAGCGCGCGGGCCCGCGCGGTGGGCATGGCGCTGCGCACGCCGAAGCGGCGGGCCTCGTAGCTGGCGGAACTGACCACACCCCGCGGCCCGACCCCGCCGACCACCACCGGACGGCCGGCCAACTCGGGCCGGTGACGCACCTCGACGGAGGCGAAGAAGGCATCCATGTCGACGTGCAGGATCGGGCTGGCCGAGTCGTCGGCGTCGGGCCCGAAACGCGGGTCACCAGCACCACGCGGCAACGACTGGCTCCGGCCCATCACCGCAGGCTAGCCGCCCGGTACGACAACCGGCCCGGCGGTCAGCCCCGGACCACCAGCAGCGGCACGGTCATCTCCGCCGCGCTGTCCGCCCCGTGGTACGCCACCAGCCGGGACGCCGCCGGCGGCTCCGACCGGGTGGCCAGCACCGCGTACGTGTCGCGGCAGGTCACCACCACGTCACCGACCCGGGACAGGTGTTCCTCGGCGACCGGGCCGAACCAGCCCTCGGCCACCAGCTCCTCCCGGGTGCACACCCGGGCGGCCGGCCCGAGCACCGCCGACCAGGTGGCCACCACGTCGTCCACCGCCCCCGGCTCGACGTGCAGGTACCGCACCCGGGGCTCACCGGCGACCACCCGGATGCCGGCCCGCAGCCGCAGATCGGTGTCCAGGTCGAAACGGTGGGCCGCCGGCACGTCGAGCTGGCCGTGGTCGGCGGTGACCAGCAGCGCGGCGTCGGCCGGCAACCCGTCGACGAGCCGGGCGAGCAGGCCGTCCACCTCGGCGGCGGCGATCCGCCAGGGCGCCGAGTCGACCCCGCTGAGGTGCCCGTGCCGGTCCAGGTCGGGGTGGTAACCGGAGACCAGGGTGGGGCCGGCCCCGGCGGACAGCGCCGCCAGCATCGTCCGGCCCAGGGCGTCCACCCCGGCGGCGCCCCGGTAGTCGCCACCCCGGTTGGCGGCCAGGGTGAGCCCGCTGCCGGCGTACTCGGGACGGCTCACCACGCTCACCGCGACCCCGGCGGCACGGGCCCGTTGCCACTGGGTGCGTACCGGCTGCCAGTGCAGCGGGTCCGGGTCGCCGTGCCAGTCGATGTGGTTGAGCACCCGGTCGGTGCCGG
Organism: Micromonospora sp. NPDC049081; assembly: GCF_040648835.1. Classification (NCBI taxonomy): domain Bacteria; kingdom Bacillati; phylum Actinomycetota; class Actinomycetes; order Micromonosporales; family Micromonosporaceae; genus Micromonospora; species Micromonospora sp. NPDC049081. Next base: position 777,042 of record NZ_JBEZEK010000001.1, read on the forward strand.
GCACCCGGACGGTGAAGCCGAGCACGCCGTGCGCGCCGGGGGCCGCGCCCGCACCCAGGGTCACCAGGCTGGTCGGGGTGGTGGAGGGGAAGCCGGAGGTGAGCGGGCGGCCCACCGTCGCGGCCAGCCCGGTCAGGGTCGGGGCGTACCGGGCGGCGGTGGGCAGCTGGTACCAGCCGAGACCGTCGACGAGCAGCACGGCGACCCGGCGTACCCCGGCCAGGCCGGGGGCGAGCCCGAGCAGGTCGACCGCGCCCGGCACACCGAGCACGGCCAGCGCGCTTGGCAGCACGTCGGCCAGGCTGCCCCCGCCGTAGCGCGGCGACACCACCGCGAGCGGGTCTGCCGGAGGCACCGGCCCCGCCGCTCGGTCCACCGGCACAGCGGCCGGGGGCGGGGTCGTCCCGGCCGGGGGCAGGTCGGTCATGCCGGGCGGCGGGCGAACAGGTGCAGTTGGGCGGCGAGATCCCGGTAGGGCGGACGCCCGGCCAGCGCCTTCTCCAACTCGACCAGGGCACCCGGCTGACCGTCGGCGACGGCGGCGGGCAGCAGGTCGGCGAGGACGCGTACCCCGTGGATCTCCTCGACGGTGAGGCCGGCGGCGCGCAACAGGGCGGTGGCCTGCTCGGCGTCGAAGCGGCGGCGCAGCGTGTCCCGGGGGCCGGCGGCGCCGTCGGTGGCGGCGGCCAGCGCGGCGGCGACGTCCAGGTGACCGTTCATCGCCCGACCCAGCACGGCGGCGGCCCGCCCGGCGACCAGCACACTCGCCGCCCCACCGGGGCGCAACGCGGCGGCCAGCGCGGTCGTCACCGGCAGCGGGTCGTCGACCACCTCCAACACCGCATGGCACAGCACCAGGTCGACGGAGGACGGTTCGACCAGGCCGGTCAACGCGTCACCGTCGCCCTGCACGGCGCGGACCCGGTCGGCCACCCCGGCCTCGGCGGCCCGGCGGGTGAGGGCGGCGAGGGCGTCGGGGCTGGCGTCGACCACGGTCACCCGGTGGCCGGCCTGGGCGAGCGGCACGGCGAAGCCGCCGGTGCCGCCGCCCACGTCGAGCACGGTCAGCGTGTCGTCGGCCCGCCGGTCCAGCTCGGCGGCGAGCACCGACCAGATGACGGCGGTACGGGGGGTCAACGGCGGCTCGACGAACCGGCCTCGGGTGCTCTGCTCCACCCGGTGGAGCCTAGTCACCCGCCTCACCCGACCCCCGCTGGCGGTGCCGACGCCGACGGCTCAGATCTCGCCGCCGCCGGCCGGGTCCTCCTCGGCGCGGGACCGGCGGTCGTTCGCCACCGGGCCCTCGGTCACCTGGTACTCCCGCGGCTCGGCGTCCTGGGCGGGCGTCCAACCGGCGCCCAGCCGGGTACGCCGGGCGTTCGCCAGTCCACCGGTGTACGTGCTGTCCATCGTCACTGGTCATCCCCCTTGCCGCGCGCGTGCCACTCTGCCCGCGCGTGCCGGAAGTCTCCCGTCTCCCGGCCCGGAAAACCGTAATGTGGATCACTTCACCGGAAGTCGCGGGAGGCGGATTCCACCGGCGGCGTGATCGGGTCCAGCCGGTCGGCGGTGAGGTTGGTGACCCCCTCGTGCCGCTGCAACCGACCACGGACCACGAGGGCGCTGCTGGTGCGGGCGATTCGACGGTAGCGCTGCCACAGCCCCGGGGAGCAAGTGACATTCAGCATTCCCGTCTCGTCCTCCAGGTTGAGGAAGGTGACCCCACCGGCGGTCGCCGGCCGTTGCCGGTGGGTGACGATCCCGCCGACCCGGACCCGCCGACCCGACTCCACCCGCCCCAGCCGGGCGATCGGCACCGCACCCAGCGCGTCGAGCCGGTCCCGGACGAACCGGGCCGGGTGGGTCTCCGGGGACAGCCCGGTGGCCCAGACGTCGGCGACGAGCCGGTCCACCGCCTCCATCCCCGGCAGGGTCGGGGCCGCCGCGCCGGTCACCGTGCCGGGCAGCCGGCCCGGCCGGTCCTGGGCCGCCGCCCCGGCCGCCCAGAGCGCCTCCCGCCGGGTCAGCCCGAAACAGGCGAAGGCGTCCGCGGTGGCCAGCGCCTCCAGCTGACCCGCGGTGAGACCGACCCGCCGGGCCAGATCAGGCATGTCCCGGTACGCCCCGTACGCCGTCCGCTCCGCCACGATCCGCCCGGCCAGGTCGTCGCCGAGGGTACGCACCCCGCCCAGCCCGAGCCGGACCGCCGGACCGCCTAGCCCCCAGGCGTGCGGCGGTTCCCCCGGCACGCTCCCCCACCGGGTCTGCGGGGTGGACTCCAGCACCGCCCCGGCCCCACTGGCGTTGACGTCCGGCCGGCGGACCTCGACCCCGTGCCGCCGGGCGTCGTCGACCAGGGTCTGCGGCGCGTAGAACCCCATCGGCTGGGCGTTGAGCAGGGCGGCCAGGAACGCCGCCGGATGGTGCCGCTTGAGCCACGAGCTGGCGTACACCAGGTAGGCGAAGCTCATCGCGTGGCTCTCCGGGAAGCCGTAGCTGGCGAACGCGGTGAGCTTGCGGTAGACGTCGTCGGCCAACTCGCCGGTGATGCCCCGCTCGGCCATCCCGGCGTAGAGCCGGTCGGCGAGCTGCGCCATCCGCTGCACCGACCGTTTCGCCCCCATCGCCCGACGCAACTGGTCGGCCCCGGCGGCGTCGAAACCGGCCAGGTCGATGGCGAGTTGCATCAGCTGCTCCTGGAACAGCGGCACACCGAGGGTCTTCTCCAGCGCGTTGCGCATCAGCGGATGCGGGTACGTCACCGGTTCCTGGCCGTTCTTGCGCCGGATGTACGGGTGCACCGAGCCGCCCTGGATCGGGCCGGGCCGGATCAGCGCCACCTCCACCACCAGGTCGTAGAACTCGCGGGGTTTCAGCCGGGGCAGGGTGGCCATCTGGGCGCGGCTCTCCACCTGGAACACCCCGACCGAGTCGGCCCGGCAGAGCATGTCGTAGACCTCGGGGTCGTCCAACGTCATGTCGCCCAGGTCCAGGCTCATCCCGATCAGGTCGTAGCCGTAGTGCAGGGCCGACAGCATGCCCAGCCCGAGCAGGTCGAACTTGACCAGCCCGACGGCCGCGCAGTCGTCCTTGTCCCACTGGAGCACGCTGCGGCCGGGCATCCGCCCCCACTCCACCGGGCACACCTCGATCACCGGCCGGTCGCAGATCACCATCCCACCGGAGTGGATGCCGAGGTGCCGGGGGAAGGTCTGCAACTCGTTGGCGTACGCCACCACCTGCTCGGGAATGCCTTCGACGTCGACCGCCGCGACGGAACCCCAGCGGTCGATCTGCTTGCTCCAGGCGTCCTGCTGGCCGGGCGAGTAGCCGAACGCCTTCGCCACGTCCCGCACCGCCGACCGGGGCCGGTAGGAGATGACGTTGGCGACCTGGGCGGTGTGCTCCCGGCCGTAGCGGGCGTAGACGTGCTGGATCACCTCCTCCCGCCGGTCGGACTCGATGTCCACGTCGATGTCGGGTGGCCCGTCGCGTTCCGGGGCGAGGAACCGTTCGAACAGCAGCCGGTGCCGTACCGCGTCCACGTTGGTGATCCGCAGCGCGTAGCAGACCGCCGAGTTGGCCGCCGAACCCCGGCCCTGGCAGTAGATGTCCTGTACGCGGCAGAACGCCACGATGTCGTAGACCACCAGGAAGTAGCCGGGGAAGCCCAGCTCGTCGATCATCCGCAGCTCGTGCTCCAGCTGCGCGTACGCCTCCGGGTGCGCCCCGGGCGGCCCGTAGCGCTCGTGCGCCCCGGCCAGCGTCAGGTGGCGCAGCCAGCTCATCTCGGTGTGCCCCGCCGGCACCGGGTACGCCGGCAGCCGGGGCGCGACCAGGTGCAGGTCGAAGGCGAGTTCCGCGCCGAACTCGGCGGCCCGGGACACCGCACCCGGGTACGCGGCGAAGCGGGCCGTCATCTCCGCGCCGCTGCGCAGGTGGGCGGTGGCGGCGGCGGGCAGCCAGCCGTCGATCTCGTCCAGGCTGCGGCGGGCCCGGACAGCGGCCAGGGTGGTCGCCAACCGTCGTCGCCCCGGGCTGGCGTAGTGCACGTTGTTGCTGGCCACGGTGGCCAGCCCGGCGGTGGCGGCCAGCTCGGCGAGCGCGTCGTTGCGGTCGGCGTCGACCGGGTGCCCGTGGTCGGTCAGCTCCACCGCCACCGTCTCCGCGCCGAACAGCGCGGTGAGCCGGTCCAGCTCCCGGGCCGCCGCGTCGACCCCCGCGGTGAGCAGCGCCGCCGGCACGTGCCCCTTGCGGCAACCGGTCAGCACCAGCACGTGGTCGCGCAGCTCGGCGGCGACCTCCTCCAGCTCGCCGTAGACCGGCCGGCCCTTCTCCCCGCCGCGCAGTTGGGCCCGGGAGATGACCGACGCGAGCCGGGCGTACCCCTCGTGGCCGTGGGCGAGCACCAGCAGGTGCCGGCCCAGCGGGTCGGGCTCGCCCTGCTGCGGGCCGGGCAGCCCCAACGACAGTTCCGCCCCGAAGACCGTGGGCAGGTGCAGCGTACGGGCCGCCTCGGCGAACCGGACCACCCCGTAGAACCCGTCGTGGTCGGTCACGGCGAGCGCGGTCAACCCCAGCCGAACGGCCTCCTCGGCCAGCTCCTCCGGGTGGCTCGCCCCGTCGAGGAAACTGAAGTTGGTGTGCGCGTGCAGCTCGGCGTAGGGCACCGGGTCGTCCGGGCGGTCCAGCTCCGGCGGTGCGTACCGCTCACGGTGCCGGGTCCAGGCCGGTGAGTCGCCGCCGTCGGCCTCGGCGAGCGGGTCCACCACGTGCAGGTGCCGTTCCCCGCGCCGCCGCCCGCCCTGGGCCCCGCCGTCCCGGCCCCCGCTGTCCTGAGCCTCGCCGTCCTGAGCCCTGCCGTCCCGAACCCCGCCGCCCCGGGCCCTGCCGTCCTGGGCCCTGCCGTCCTGGGCCCTGCCGTCCTGGGCCCTGCCGTCCTGGGCCCTGCCGTCCTGAGACCTGCCGTCACGGAGGCGGTCGTCACGGGAGCGGTGGTCCGCGCCGCCGTCGGTGGTGGTGGACCGTCCGGACAGCACCCGTTCCAGCTCCGACCAGGGCAGTTTCGGATTGTGGAAGCTCATCCGGCCGCCCCGGTAGCGCGGGTCGGCCTTGTGCGGGCGGCGGTGGGACCGGGCGTGGCCACTAAGGGCAGCCATGGTCCTCCCGATGAGTGATATGCCGCTGAGGCATATTTATGCCGCTGAGGCATACCACTCACCCCGGAAACATCGTCGGGACGCGGGATGACCCCGGACGGAACACCGCACCGGTCGGCAGCGCAAGCGCCACCGACCGGACCCGACCGCCATACAGCCCGACCGGCATGCGGTCAGCCGACACGCGGTCAACCGGCAATGCCCGAACCGGCAGCACTCCGGCAGACCCGGAACCAGCGCGCACCCGACCGACCGGCATACCACCGGCCGACACATGGCCGACCTGCGCGCAGCCGGCCGATCCGGGTCCAGCCCGGAAAGGTCTCACCGGCGCGCACGAGACCAGCGCGAACGAGGCCAGCCCAGGCAAAACCAGCCCGGACCGGACCAGCGCGGTCCGAACCAGGCCGGGCCGGACCAGCCCGCACCACCGGTCAGTCATAGATCGCCTCCACCAGCCACCGGCCCGCCTCGACGGCCAGCAGCAGGGCGGCACCGTCGGCCAGGCAGACCTGGAACCGGGCCCGGCGACGGGCCTCGGCGGGGGCCCACCACCGCTCGTCCACCGGCCACGGGCCGGTCCAGCCGACGATCTCCGTCGGCGCGGTGCCGCCGACGGCCAGCCGGGCGGGCGCCGCGCTGACCACCAGCCGGGCGCTGACCAGCACCGGTTCCCCGGTGGCGTCGTGCACGGTCGCGGTGAGCGGGGCGGGCAGCACCACGGCCGGCGCGGGTGGCGGCAGTCGCCCCGGCCAGGGCGGTACGGGACCCGGCCGCCGTGGCCCGCCCCGCCCGGCACCCCCGGCCGCCGTCACCGCCCGCCCGGTACCACCGGCCCCCGTCACCGCCCGCCCGGTACCACCGGCCCCCGTCACCGCCCGCCCGGCATCAGCAGACTGCGTCACCGCCCGCCCGACGCCACCGGTCACCGCGCGCCCAACGCCACCGGACTGCGCCGCCGCCCGCCCGGCGGCACCAGGCTCCGCCTCGGTGACGCCCGGCAGTGGGGGCGGGCCGGGGCGGGCGGGGAGGCGTTCGTCGCCCCAGGGGACCAGGCGGGTCTGGTCGGCCGGGGACCGACCACCGCCCAGCACGGCGGTGACCACCGCCTCCGGACCGAGGATGCCCTGCACCCGGCTCAACGCCCGGTGTGCCCGGTCGCGTTCCTCGCCGACCTCCCCCCACAGGCCGGGTTGCAGCCCACCCCGGGACAGCAGCCCGTCGGGCACCAGCCGCAGCCGGATGATCCCGGCGGTCGGTCGGGCCGGTCGGGTACCGGCCCGACCGGTGCCGCCGGAGAGCCAACCGTCGAGCTGCCAACGCACCCGGTCGGCGATGGCGGCGGCGGTGAGCAGCCCGTCGTGCCGCCACACCCGGTGCAGTTCCTGGCCGTGCGCGGTGACCGCCTCGATGCCGAGCCGGGTGCAGGCCAGCCCGTGCCCGGCCAGCCGGTCGTGCAGCCGTTCGGCGAGCATCCGGGCGGCGAAGGCCGCCGCGTCGACCCGGTCGAGGGGTTCGTCGTGGTGGGCGGTGACGGTCAGGTCGACCGGGGGCTGCCGGACGGCGAGCGGCCGGTGGTCGTGCCCGGCGGCGAGCCGGTGGGCGAGGGCCCCGTCGAAGCCGAACCGGGCCAGCACGTCACCGGCGGGCAGCGCCGCGAAGTCGCCCAGCGTGCGTACGCCGAGCCGGCGCAGCAGGTCGGCCAGGGCCGGGCGGCCGATCGCCTCGACGGGCAGCCCCGCCAGGAACCCCGGCGTCCCGCCCGGCGGCACCACCTGACCGGTACGCGCGGCGAGGCCTGCGGCGAAGACCCCGTCGGCGATGCCGATCTGGCTCTCCACCGCGCAGGACTCGGCGACCTGTTCGACGATCCGCTCGGCGGCGGCCTCCTCACCGCCGAGGTAGCGGGCGGGCCCCCGGGCGGCGAGCGCGCAGACGCCGGGGCGGACCACCTCGACCCCGGCGGCGACCTCCTCCACGGCGGCGACGACCGGTTCGAAGGCGCGGGCGTCCCGACCGGGGTCGTGGTCGACGACGGTCAGCGTGGGGCAGCGCCCCTGCGCCTCCCGGCGGCGCAGGCCCCGGCGTACCCCGGCGGCGCGGGCCGGTGCGGAGCAGGACACCACCCGGTTGGCGTGCAGCACGGCCACCGGGCCGGTGGCGGGCACCCCGTCGACGATCTCGGCGGCGAGCACCGGCCAGTCCGGGCACCAGAGCAGCAGGGTGCGCACGGGCGTGCCGGTCACCCGGACCCGACCACGGTGAACCCGCCCGGCCGGGGCCCAACGAGGACGGCCGGTCCGACGGGGACGGCAGGCGCGGCAGGCGCGGCGGGGACGGCCGGTCCGACGGGGACGGCCGACGCGGCGGGGGGCACGACCCGGGTGAGCGCGTCGCCGGGCAGCCACATCGTGATCTCCTTGGGACGGGCCGCCGCTCCGCGTCCGCGTGCCGACACGGTGACCTCGCGGCGGCGCAGCCGGCCCCGCCCCGCCCCGAGCCCCTCCCAGACCCCCCGGACCACCTGGAGCGTCACGTCCGCACCGGTCCACCGGCCGTACGGGACGAGCACGCAGCCGCGCTGCCGGGCCCGGGCGGCCAGCCGGTCGGCGACCGGGGCGGAGACGGTGTGCGGCACGGCGGTCACCACCACGTCGACACCGTCGATCAGGGCGGCGACCACGGTGGGCCACTCCGGGCCGGGATGGGGCACCAGGGCCAGCCGGTCCAGGGCGATGCCGGCCTCGGCGGCGGCGCCGGCCCCGAACGTGGGCACCCCGACCACCGCGCACCACGACCCGGCCCGGGACGCCTCGGCGAGCAACGCCAGCACCAGGGAGGTGCCGCCGCTGCGCCGGGGTTGGCCGACGGTGACGGCGACGGTGCTGCCCCGGCGCAGCCCCCGGTGCGGCAGCAGGCCGGTCAGCTCGGGTGCCACCGGGAGCAGCCGGTGACCGACCGCCGGGTCCGGGGCGCTCGCCGGGCGTACCAGAGCGGCCAGTGCGGCGGAACCGCCCACCATGCGGCCCGCCATCGGACCAACCCCCCGTCGTGTCGTTGCGTGGATCAGGTGCACTGCGTGCTCGCCCGGACGCGGTGGGACGCTGCGTCGAGGTGCTCAGCGGGGCCCGGTGCCGGCCGGATCAGGTGCCCGGCGGGGACCCGGGCACGCCCCGGGTCAGGCGGCGAGGCCGTCGAGGGCGGGCTGGTGGGTCACGCCGAGCGCCTGCTCCACCACCGTCACGAACTGTTCGGCGGCCCGGAGCAGGTCGTCGGCCTCCCGAGCGTTCACCACCCGGGGTATGCCGGCCTCGGCGGCGGCCCGCTTGCCGGCGGCGGCGGCGAAGTAGCGGGACCACTCGTCCAGTTCGGGGGCGACCCCGGCGAGCAGCACCCAGACGCTGGTGATCCGGCGGCGGCGGGCGGGCGCGGGCCGGGCCCGGGCGGCCAGCAGGGCGGCGGCGGCGCGGAGCGCGGCCAGGTGGGCGGCGGCGTAGCGCAGCCCGTCGGGGCGGGTCTGGGCGGCCTCGGCCAGCCCTTGTCGGGCCACCGTGAGGAGTTGGGTCGGGGTGCGGTGCGGCAGCACGTGCGCGGGCACCGTCGGCGCCTGGGCCGGGTTGGTCGGCATGACTGTCTCCTCCGCGTGACCGGATCGGGCGGGACGCCCGGTGGAGGAGGTCCACCGGCACGATGCCCGGGGCGGGTGGTGCGGAGGAAGACGCACCGCTGGGGGCCGGCCGGGTGCGGATGCTTCCCCACACCACACCCGGCCGGCGAACCGGCGGGTTCGTCGCCCGCCGCCCGGGGGTCGTGGGCGGCGGGCGACGACCTGCCTTGACGGGACCGGGCTCGCGACTGCCCGGAACCCGGTGCGGTCCGCGAAACCGCACCTGCCCGGGTCGACGCCGCGAAACACCGCCCGGGGGCGCTGGAACGGGTGTGCGAGTGAATCGAACATCCGTTCTAACTGCTCTGACAGTACACCCTGCCCCCGACGAAAACGCAACGTCTGGCGTACGGCAGGCCAGCGGCGATTCCCAGCCGGCGCACAGCGACGGCAAAGCCTGGCCCGAGGTCACCGCCGCAGGGTGGACCACATGAGTGAAGGACCCGCCGGAACGACCCACGGATGAGCGCCACCGTCCTGGACCGGGGTACCCCGCGCCGACCGTTGCCCACCGCCCCCGGCTGGTGGGCCGACCTGGCCGGCAGCGCGGCGGTGCTCAGCCTGCTGGTCGTCGTCGCGCTCTGGACCGCCGACCGGGGGGTGCAGGAACTGCTCTCCGGGGTGGCCACCGGCCTCACCTCCGCCGGCCGGCTCACCGGCCTGCTCAGCGCCGACCTGATGCTCGTCCAGGTGGTGCTGATGGCCCGGGTGCCGCTCGTCGAACGGCGCTTCGGCCAGGACCGGATCGCCCGCTGGCACCGGCTGGCCGGCTTCACCTCGTTCCACCTGCTGCTGGCCCACGTGCTGCTGACCACCCTGGGGTACGCCGGCACCGCCCGGGAGAACCCCGTGACGCAGCTCTGGCTGCTGGTCACCGGGTACCCGGGGATGCTGCTGGCCACCGCCGCGCTGGCACTGCTGGTGCTGGTGGTGGTCACCTCCGTCCGGGCGGCCCGCCGTCGGCTGCGCTACGAGTCCTGGCACCTGCTGCACCTGTACGCGTACCTGGGGATCGGGTTGGCGCTGCCGCACCAGTTGTGGACCGGCGCGGACTTCGTCTCCTCGGCCGCCGCGCGGGCGTACTGGTGGACGGTGTACCTGGGGGCGCTGGGCAGTGTGCTGGTGTTCCGGCTCGGCCTGCCGGCGTACCGCTCGCTGCGGCACCGGGTCGAGGTGGCCGCGGTGGTCCCCGAGGCGCCCGGCGTCACCTCGGTCTGGTTGCGCGGGCGGGACCTGGACCGGCTGCCGGTCCGGGCCGGGCAGTTCTTCGGCTGGCGCTTCCTGACCGGCCCCGGCTGGTCCCGGGCGCACCCGTACTCGCTGTCCGCCCCGCCGACGGGCGACCTGATGCGGATCACCGTCAAGGATCTCGGCGACGACAGCTCCCGGGTGGCCACCCTGCGACCGGGCACCCGGGTGCTGCTGGAGGGCCCGTACGGGCGGCTGACCGGACAGCACTGGCGCGGCGGCGGGATCACCCTGCTCGCCTGCGGGATCGGCGTCACCCCGCTGCTGGCCCTGCTCCGGGAGCTGCCGTACGCACCCGGGCAGGCGGTGCTGCTCTACCGCGTGCGTACCCCGCAGGAGCTGGCCTTCCGGGCGGAGCTGGAGCAGCTCGCGGTCGACCGCGGGGTGTCGGTCCACTACCTGGTCGGTCCGCGCGGCCGGCAACCCTCCTGGCTGCCCGGTTACGCGGCCGGGCTCCCGGACGCCGAGGCGCTGCGCCGGCTCTCCCCCGGCATCGCCGACCACGACGTCTACCTGTGCGGCCCGGACGGTTGGGTCGACGCGGTGCAGGCCGCGACCCGGGCCGCCGGGGTGCCCGAGCGGCACGTCCATCACGAACGCTTCGCCTGGTGACGGGCGGGAAGGGGGAACCGTGCGACGGATCACCATCTGGCTGCTCTCCACGGTGACCGCCCTGGTGCTGCTGTTCAGCTACCGGACCAGCACCATGGGCGTCGGCGGGGGGACCAGCGCCGTCGCCGTCGACCGCGGCGGCACCACCCCCGGCTCCGGGGACACGCCCACCGGCACCGACCCGGGCTCGGGCGTGCCGGGCGGAGACACCGGCGAGGGCGCAAACACCGGCCAGGGTGGAAACACCGGCGACAGCGCAAGCACCGGCGACAGCGGCGGCGGAAGCTACGACGGGTCGGTGGCGCAGACCCGGTGGGGGCCGGTGCAGGTCCGGATCACCGTGGCGGGCGGGCGGATCACCGACGTCACAGCGCTCCAGGTGCCCGACGGCAACTTCCGGGACCAGCAGATCAACGACTACGCGGTACCGATCCTGCGGCAGGCGGCGCTCACCGCGCAGAGCGCCCGGATCGACACCGTGTCCGGGGCGACCGTCACCAGCGACGGTTACCGCGAGTCCCTCCAGGCCGCCATCGACGCGGCGCACCTGAGATGAGCACGCCGACGGGCCGGACGGTGGAGCTGGACCGGCGGGCCTGGGTGGTGCAGGTGATGGGGCTGCCGGTGAGCGTGCACCTGCGCGGCCCGGACGTGCACGACGACGCGGTCGCCGCCCGGGTGGAGCGGTTCTTCACCTGGCTGCGCGCGGCCGACGCGACGTTCAGCACCTACCGGCCGGAGAGCGAGATCGGACGGCTGGCCGGGCGGGAACCCGATCCGGCCACCGCGAGCCCGCTGGTGCGGGAGGTGGCGGAGCTGTGCGAGCTGGCCCGGACGCGCACCGGCGGCCGGTTCGACGCCCGGCGGCTGCCGCTGCCCACCGGCGGTGCCGGCTACGACCCGTCCGGGCTGGTCAAGGGGTGGGCGGTGCAGCGGGCGGCCGGGTGGCTGGCCGATCTGGCCGGGCACGACCTCTGTCTCAACGCCGGTGGGGACGTGGTGCTGCACGCCGGGGCGGACCGGCCGGCCTGGCGGGTCGGCATCGAGGACCCGGACCGCCCCGGCCACCTGCTGGACGTGCTGGACCGGCGCGACGGCGCGGTCGCCACCTCGGGCACCGCCCGGCGCGGCGCGCACATCGTGGACCCGCGTACCGGCCGACCGGCGACCGCGCTGCGGTCGGTCACCGTGGTCGGGCCGGACCTGCTCTGGGCCGACGTGTACGCCACCGCGGCGATGACCCGCGACGCCGACGACGCGCTGACCTGGCTGACCGGCCTGGCCGACCACGAGGCGCTGCTGGTGACCGCCGACGGCCGGATCCGGGCCACCGGGCACTGGCCCGGCACCCGTCCCGGGTCGCCGCCCGCCCGCTGACCCGCCACGGTGGGCGGCCGGGTGCGGGGTGTCGGGGCGTACCGGGGAGAATGGGCCGCATGCAGTCACACCCGAACGTGCAGGCGGTGCAGCGGGCGCTCGACGAGGCGGGCGCGCGGGACGGTTCCGGTGCGGCCAGCCGGGTCCGTCTGCTACCCGAGGCGGCGCACACCGCCGCCGCGGCGGCCGACGCACTCGGCGTCACCGTCGGCGCGATCGCCAACTCGCTGGTCTTCGAGGCCGACGGCACGCCGCTGCTGGTGCTCACCTCCGGCGCGCACCGGGTCGACACCGCCGGCCTGGCCGCCCAGCTCGGGGTGACCCACCTGCGCCGGGCCACCCCCGACTTCGTCCGGGAGCACACCGGCCAGGTGATCGGCGGGGTCGCCCCGGTCGGCCACCCCGGGCCGCTGCGCACCCTCGTCGACACCGCCCTGACCGGGCACCCGCAGGTGTGGGCCGCCGGTGGCGTACCGCAGGCGGTCTTCCCCACCACCTACCCGGAGCTGCTGCGGATCACCGGCGGCACCCCCGCCGAGGTGGCGTGAACACCACCCCGGAACTGGTCACCCTGCACGTGTGGCGGGTGCCCCGGGCCGCCGTCGGTCGGGCGTTGGCCCGGATGGCCCGGCATCCGTGGCAGCTGCGGCGCACCCCCGGCGTACGGTTCGGCAAGCTGCTCGGCACCGGGACCGGCACCGGCTTCGGCCCGGGGGACGCCGACCTGACCCGGTGGGCGGCGCTGGTGGTGTGGGACTCCCCCGCCGCGGCGGCCGGCTTCGACGCCTCCCCGGTCGGCCGTTCCTGGGCCCGGATCGCCCACGCGTCGGCGCGGCTGGAGCTGCGCCCGGTGACCAGCCGGGGCGAGTGGTCGGGCCGACGGCCGTTCGGCGATCCGGCGGGCGGCCGGGTCGACGGGCCGGTGCTGGCGCTGACCCGGGCCCGGCTGCGCCCCCGCCGGGCGCTCACCTTCTGGCGGGCCGTCCCGCCGGTCGCCGCCGCACTGCACGCCGCGCCGGGGCTGCTCGCCCGGTTCGGTGTCGGTGAGGCCCCGCTGGGTTGGCAGGGCACGGTCAGCGTGTGGCGCGACCCGACGGACCTCGTGGCCTTCGCGTACCGTCACCCGGAGCACCGCGCGGCGATCACCCGCACCCCCACCGAAGGGTGGTACGCGGAGGAGTTGTTCGCGCGCTTCGAGGTGCGCGCAGTGGTCGGGGACCGGTCGGTACTGGGCTGGGTCGCCGACGGTGATCCGCAACCGTGAGAGGACGCGCATGAGGTTGGTGCGGTGGACGCCGGAGGATCTCGTCCGGCGGCTCGACGACGTGGTCGCGGTGTACGGGGAGGCGATGGGCTACCGCAGCGACCTGCTGGAGGCCCGACGCGGCTACATCGCCACCCACGCCCGCCGGCCCGGGTTCCGCGCCGTCGCCAGCCTCACCAGCGAGGGCCACCTGGCCGGCTTCGGGTACGGCTACCTCGGCGCGGGTGGGCAGTGGTGGCACGACCAGGTCTACCGGGCGCTGGACCCGGACGCCCGGCAGCGCTGGCTGACCCACTGCTTCGAGGTGGTCGAGTTGCACGTCCGGCCGCCCGCGCAGGGGCACGGCCTGGGCGCCCGGCAGCTCACCGCCCTGCTCAGCATCGCCGAGGGCGGCACCACCCTGCTGTCCACCCCGGAGGCCGACGAGCAGGCGTCGCGGGCCTGGCGGCTCTACCGGCGGTTCGGCTTCGTCGACGTGCTGCGGCACTTCCGCTTCCCCGGTGACGAACGGCCGTTCGGGGTGCTCGGCCGGGACCTGCCGCTGCCCCGACCCGACACGTCCGGCCCGGCCTCGTCGTGACCCGCCGGCACGTCCCGTGGCTGCTGCTGGCCCTGCTGGTGCTGATCCAGATCTGCTACCCGCTCACCACCGGGGTCACCCGGGCCCGGCTCACCGTCGCCACGGTCGTGCTGGGTTACCTGCTGTCGGTGGGGCACGCGCTGCTCACCCGGGGTGCCCGTACGGCGGCGGCGCTGGTCGCGGTGGCCACCGGCGGCGGGTTCGCCATCGAGGCGCTGGGGGTGGCGACGGGCTTCCCGTTCGGCAGCTACGACTACTCGGGGGAGTTGGGGCCGAAGCTGGCCGGGGTGCCGTTGATCATCCCGCTGGCCTGGACCTGGATGGCCTGGCCCGCCTGGCTGGCCGCCGTCCGGCTGACCACGCCCGCCGGCCGACTGACCACGTCCGCCGGCCGGATGCCCGGCACCGCGTCGACCACCGGCCGAATGCCCGGCACCCTGACGCCGGCGGGGCACGTCGGGCGGGTGGCGTTGGCCACCGTCGGGCTGGCCGGCTGGGACCTCTTCCTCGACCCGCAGATGGTGGCCGAGGGCTACTGGGTGTGGCGCGACGCCACCCCGGCGCTGCCCGGACTGCCCGGCATCCCGGTCAGCAACTACCTGGGCTGGTTGCTGTTCGCGGTGCTGCTGATGAGCGCGCTGCGCCCGCTGGCCGGGCCGGCCGTCGCGGTCACCGACTCCCGCGACGACCCGATGTTCGCCCTCTACCTGTGGACGTACTTCTCCAGCGTGCTGGCGCACGCGGTCTTCCTCCGGCTGCCCGCCTCGGCGCTCTGGGGCGCGGTGGGCATGGCGGTGGTGGCGGTGCCGCTGGCGGTGACCCTGCTGCGCGCCCGCCGACGGCCCGCCGACCGGCCGGCACCGCGGCGGCGCGGCGTCGACACCCCGGCATGAGCGGCACCCGCCCCGGCCGACCCGCCCCGCCACCGCGCCGGCACCCGACGCCGGGACGACGACCGCACCCGGCCTGGTCGGTGGGGGCGCGGCGGTGACCGTGGTCGCGCTCGTGCTCGCCATCGCGGTGACCGCGCTGACCGCGCACACCTGGGTCAACGCCCGGTACTGGCTGCGCCGGCCCGCCGACGGGCCGGTCGGGGTCGACGAGACGGTGGCGGTGCTGCTGCCGCTGCGCGACGAGGCCGATCGGGTCACCCCGTGCCTGCGCGCGCTGCTCGCCCAACAGGGGGTGCCCGACCTGCGGATCGTGGTGCTCGACGACGGTTCGACCGACGGCACCGCCGGAGTGGTCCGCGCGGTCGTCGGTGACGACCCCCGGGTCACCCTGCACACCGGGGTCACCCCGCCACCGGGCTGGCTGGGCAAGCCGTACGCCTGCCACCAGCTCGCCGGGCACGCCGGACCGGACGCCACCGTGTACGCCTTCGTCGACGCGGACGTGGTGCTCACCCCGTACGCGGTGGCGGCGGCGGTGACCGAGCTGCGGGCGGCGCGGGCGACGCTGCTGTCGGCGTACCCGAGGATTCTGGTGCGGACGGTGGGTGACCGGCTGGTGCAGCCGCTGTTGCAGTGGTTGTGGCTGACCTTCCTGCCGCTGCGCGCGATGGAACGCTCGCCGCGGCCGTCGCTGGCCGCCGCCGGTGGGCAGTTCCTGCTGGTGGACCGGGCCGGCTACGAGCGGGCCGGCGGGCACGCCGCGGTCGCCGACCGGGTGCTGGAGGACATCGAGCTGGCCCGGGCGGTGAAACGCGCGGGCGGCCGGATCGCGCTGGCCGACGGCTCCCGGCTGGCCGCCTGCCGGATGTACGAGACCTGGCCGCAGCTGCGCGACGGCTACACCAAGTCGCTCTGGGCCACCTTCGGCCACCCGACGGCCGCCGCGACCGTGGTCGCCGCGCTGCTGCTGCTCTACACCGCGCCGCCGCTGCTGGCGGTGACGGCGCTGGTGGCGGGTTCACCGCCGGCCGCCGGGCTGGCCCTGACCGGGTACGCGGCGGGAGTCGCCGGACGGGTGGTCGCCGCCCGCGCCACCGGTGGCCGGGCCTGGCCCGACGCGCTGGCCCACCCCGGCTCGGTCGTGGTGCTCGGTTGGCTGACCCTGCGGTCGTACCATCTGCGGAAGCGGCGTCGCCTGTCCTGGCGTGGCCGCCCGGTCAGCTAGGAGGCGCGGCATGGCGCGGATCGTGGTCATCGGCGCCGGCGTGGGCGGGCTGGCCACCGCCGCCCGGCTCGCCGTCAGCGGGCACGAGGTGACCGTCTTCGAACGGTCCGACACCGTCGGCGGCAAACTCGGCAGGTACGTCCACGACACCCCGGCGGGCAGCTTCCACTTCGACACCGGGCCGAGCCTGCTCACCCTGCCGCAGGTCTTCCACGACCTGTTCGAGGCCACCGGCGCGAAACTCGACGAGTACCTCGACCTGACCCCGCTGGACCCGATCGTGCGGCACGTCTTCCCCGGCGGCGGGCCGGCCCTCGACTCGTGCGCCGACCCGGACGAGTTCGCCGCCCGCATCGGCGTCGCCCTCGGCGACCGGGCCGCCGCCGACTGGCGGCGGCTGTGGCGGCGGGCCGCCCGGGTGTGGACCGCGTCGCACCGGGACATCCTGCGGCGTACCGTCGACTCGCCGCGCGACCTGGCGGCGCTGGCCTGGCGGCTGGGTGACCTGGCCGCCATCGGGCCCGGCCGCACCCTGCGCGGGCTGGGCCGCAGCCACCTGTCCGACCCCCGGCTGCGGATGCTGCTCGACCGGTACGCCACCTACACCGGCGCGGACCCACGCCGGGCCCCGGCCGCGCTGGTCGCCGTCCCCTACGCCGAGCTGACCTTCGGCGGCTGGTACCTGCGCGGCGGGCTGGGCACCCTGGCCGACGCGCTGCTGTCCCGCTGCCTGGATCTGGGCGTGACGGTCCGCACCGGGGAGACCGTCACCCGGATCGACGCCGCCGGTGGCCGGGTGCACGGGGTACGCCTCGCCGGGGTCCACGCGCCCGTCCCCGCCGACGTGGTCGTCGCCAACGCCGACGCGCTCACCGTCTACCGGGACCTGCTGCCGCACCCGGGGCGGCTGGCCGCCCTCACCGACCGCAGCCTGGCCGGTTTCGTGCTGCTGCTCGGGGTACGCGGCGACTCCGGGCTGGCCCACCACAACGTCTTCTTCCCCACCGACTACGACGCCGAGTTCGACGCCGTCTTCGGTGACCCCGGGCGGGGGGTGCGGGCCCGACCGGCGACCGACCCGACAATCTTCGTCACCGTGGCCGACGACCCGACCGCCCGCCCGACCGGGCACGAGGCGTGGTTCGTGCTGGTCAACGCCGCCCGCCACGGCACCGCCCCGGACGCCGTCAACTGGCGTCGGCCGGGGCTCGCCGACGCGTACGCCGACCGGATCCTCGACGTGCTCGCCGCGCGCGGGGTCGACGTCCGCGACCGGCTGGTGTTCCGCGAGACCCGTACCCCCGCCGACCTGGACGCCGCGACCGCCGCGCCCGGCGGGTCGATCTACGGCACGGCCGGTGGGCTGCTCCGCCCCGCCAACCGGGGGCCGGTGCACGGGTTGTGGCTGGTCGGCGGCTCCACCCACCCCGGCGGCGGCCTGCCCATGGTCACCCTGTCGGCGCAGATCGTCGCCGACGAGATCGGCCCCGCCTGGTAGGTCACCGCCCCTGCCCGGCCCGTCGGGGCGGGCGGGTCAGCCGGCGTCGAGCAGGGCGCGGCGGACGGTGGACAGCAGCTGCCCCAGGCCGAAGCCGGCCAGCAGCACCCAGACGGCGGTGGCCATGGTGATGGTGCCGGCGGTCAGGTCGAGGTCGATGAGCCCGGTCAACCCGGCCAGCAGCAGCCCGACCAGGGCGACGCAGACCCGGGTGGGCCGCTCCCCCACGGTGACCGCACCGATCTCCCGCATCCCGGCGGCGACCGCGCGGGCCCGCACGTACTCGTGCAGCCAGGACAACGCGCCGGCCGCGACCACCAGCGCGCCGGGCGCTCCGATCAGCCAGAACGCCGCCAGCCAGGCGATCTCACCGAGCCGGTCGGCGACCGAGTCGTAGACGTAGCCGAGCCGGGTGGTCCGGCCGGTGGCGACCGCGACCGCCCCGTCGACACTGTCGGCGACCGAGGCCAACAGCACGAACAGCGCGCCGACGATCGGGCCCTGCGCCGACCGGACGCTGAACAGCGGCACGCACAGGCAGAGCAGCACCCCGCCGACGGTCACCGCGGTCGGGGTCACCCGCAGCCGCCCCAGCACATAGCCGACGTGGTACGCGAAACGCAGCCAGGCCCGGACCACCGGCGCCGCGACCCGGGGGTCGAAGCCACCGTGCAACCGCGCCCACGCGGTCGCGTACTCGTCCCATTTCAGCTGTGTGCCCACCATCGGTCAACCGTCGCGGCCTGGTCGAGGTGTCGGGGTCGACGCGTTCACACCCGGGCGTCGGCCCGCAGGCTGCGCCACACCTCCCGGGTCGCGGGAGAACGGTTGAGGGTGATGAAGTGGATGCCGGGCACCCCCTCGTCGAGCAACCGGGCGCACATCTCGCTGGCCTGTTCGATGCCGAGCCGGCGGACCGCCTCCGGGTCGTCGGCGACCCGGGCGAACCGCTCGGCCAGTGCGGGCGGGAAGGGCGCTCCGGACAGCTGCACCGAACGTTCGATGGTGCCGATCTGGGTCACCGGCATCACCCCGGCCAGGATCGGGGTGTCGCAGCCGGCCGCCGCGACCCGGTCGCGCAGCCGCAGGTAGTCGTCGGCGTCGAAGAACATCTGGGTGATGGCGAACTCCGCGCCGGCCCGACACTTACGCACGAAGTGCGCGGTGTCGCTGTCCACGTCGGCCGAGCGGGGATGCTTGTAGGGGAAGGCGGCCACCCCGACGCTGAAGTCGCCGGCCTCCCGGACCAGCCGGACCAGGTCCTCGGCGTAGTCGACGCCCTCCGGGTGCCGGATCCACTCCCCTCCCGGGTCACCGGGCGGGTCACCCCGGACGGCGAGCACGTTGCGCACCCCCACGCCGGCCAGCCGTCCGATCACGTTGCGCAGCTCGGCGACGGAGTGGTTGACGGCGGTCAGGTGCGCCATCGGCAGCAGCGTGGTCTCGGTGGCGATCCGTTCGGTCACCGCGACCGTGGTGTCCCGGGTCGAACCACCGGCCCCGTAGGTGATCGACACGAACGACGGGCGCAACGACTCCAGCTCCCGGATGGCCTGCCAGAGCAGCCGCTCGCCCTGCGCCGTCTTGGGCGGGAAGAACTCGAACGAGAACGTCGGCTGGCGGTCGCGGATCAGCTCCCCGATCGCCGGCTGGGGATTGGGAAGGACAGAGGGAAGACCGAGCGCCACGTGACGACTCTAGCGGGCGACGCGGCCCGACCCCACGCACTTCCCACCAGAGCATCGACACCCGCCGAAACCCGGCCGACCGACGCCGTCGCCACGCGGCGGCGCACGTCGTGACCCCGGGGTGGAAACGTCGTACGCCGGGGGTAGAACGGACGGGCGCGGGTGGCGTCGGTCGGTGCCGACGCCCGGGGTCACGCGCGGGGGTCGGCCACCGTGACCGGCGGCATCCCGGCCGTGCTGTGGGGCGGACGGGCACGGCCGCGTCGACACCCACCGGAGGACCGATGACCCCGTCCGACCCGAGCCTGCTCGGGCCGCTGATCACCCAACTGCGGCTGGCCCGTGGGTGGAGCCAGCAGCGGCTCGCCGACGAGCTGTGCGCCACCGCCGGCACACCCACCCTGACCCGGCACGAGGTGTCCCGGTGGGAACGGGCGGTACGGGTGCCGGGCGACCGCTGGCGACGGCAGCTCGCCGTCGTCCTCGACGCTCCGATCGGGTCCCTGGCCGGCGGCCCGCCCCGCGACCGGCAGGCCGCTCCGACCCGGCGGGCCGACCCGACCCGGCGAGCCACTCCCACCCGGCAGACCGACCCCACCCGACCTGCCACTCCCACCCGGCAGGCCGCTCCGACCCGGCGAGCCGCTCCGACCCGGCGAGCCACTCCGACCCGGCAGGCCGCTCCGAAGCCGACCCGGGCCGGCAACGCCGCTCCGGGTCGATGGATCGAGCCGGGTCCGGACGGGCCGACACCGCAGCGGCGTCGGACCGGTCCGACGCCGGGCAAGGGACCGGGGTCGGGCGGCGGTCCTGTGTCGGGCGGCGGTCCCATGTCGGGCAAGGGACCCGTGTCGGGCGGCCGTCCCGTGTCGGGCAAAGGACCCGTGTCGGGCAAAGGACCGGGGTCGGGCAAAGGACCGGGGTCGGGCAACGGTCCGTCCCGTCCGGCGGGACACCCCGGCCGCCCGGTCGGGCGGGGTCGGGGTGGCGACCGGGATGACGCGCCGAGCCGCTGGTGAGGCGGCGGCGGTGGGGACCGGCTAGCGTCGTGGCGTGACCCACGCTGCTCCCGTCTCCCCTGTCGACCGTGCCGGCCTGCGGCAGCGCGTCGACAAGGCGCTGACCGAGTTCCTGTCCGGCCGGCGCAGCTGGATGGCCGGCATCGACGAGGCACTGGCCCCGGTCGCCGAGGCCATCGAGGGGTTCGTGCTCGGTGGCGGCAAGCGGCTGCGTCCGGCCTTCGCGTACTGGGGGTTCCGGGGTGCCGGCGGGGTGGACGCCGACCCGGTGGTGACCGCCCTGGCGGCACTGGAGTTCTTCCAGGCCAGCGCGCTGATCCATGACGACCTGATGGACCGGTCGGACACCCGGCGTGGTGAGCCGGCGGTGCACCGACGGTTCGCCACCCGACACCGGGCGTCCGGCTGGCACGGTGATCCGGACAGCTTCGGCGACGCGGCGGCGATCCTGCTCGGTGACCTCTGCCTGGTCTGGTCCGACGAGCTGCTGCACTCCGCCGGACTGGCCCCGCACACGGTGGCCCGGGCCCGACCGGTCTTCGACGAGATGCGCGGCGAGGTCACCGTCGGGCAGTACCTCGACGTGCTCACCCAGGCGACCGGGGAGGTCTCGCTGGAGCGGGCCGGCAAGGTGGCCCGGTACAAGTCGGCCAAGTACACCGTCGAGCGGCCGTTGCTGCTCGGCGCTGCGCTCGCCGACGCGTCGCCCGACGTGCGTACCGCCTACTCGGCGTACGGGTTGCCGCTCGGTGAGGCGTTCCAGCTCCGCGACGACGTGCTGGGGGTGTTCGGCGACCCGGCGCAGACCGGCAAGCCGGCCGGGGACGACCTGCGCGAGGGTAAGCGCACCTACCTGGTGGCGGCGGCGGTGGAGGTCGCCGACGAGGCCGGCCGGGACCTGCTGCTCAGCCGGCTCGGCGATCCGGAGCTGGACGAGGACGGGGTGGCCCGGCTCCGCGAGCTGATCAGCGCCACCGGCGCGTTGGCCCGCACCGAGCAGCGCATCGTCACCCTCACCGACACCGCCCTGGCCGCCCTGGCCGGCGTCGACCTCGACACCGAGGCCCGCCAGGCCCTGGTCGACCTGGCCATAGCCGCCACCCGCCGCGCCGACTAACCCCCTCCCCCTCCCCCGCCTCCCTCCCCGCCCCACCCCGCCCCGCCCGCCCGCCCGCCCGCCCAATCACGTTGATCAAGAGGTTTCGGTCACGAATGGGCCGTCAGATGACCCAAACCTCTTGATCAACTGACCCAAACCTCTTGATCAACGCGGGCGGGGGCAGGGGTTGGGGGTTGGGGGTGGAAAGGCCGGGGGGAAGGGTGGGGCGGGGATCGGGCTAGAAGCCGAGGGCCTGGGCGCGGCGTTTCACCTCGCGGGCGTGGTCGCCGCCGAGGGTGACCGCGCCCGTGCCGCCGGAGAGGGTGTCGTCGGGCTCGTAGAGCCAGCGCAGGGCGGCCTCGTCGTCATAGCCGGCGTCGGCGAGCAGGTTGAGCACGCCGGGCAGGTGCTTGAGCACCGTCTTGTTGGCCACCAGATCGGCGGGGATCCGGCGGACGCCGTCGCGACGGACGGCGATCAACTCGCGGTCCCGGATCATCTGATGGACCTTGCTGATCGACAGGTCGAGCCGCTCGGCGACGTCGGGGAGGGTGAGCCACTCGGCCGGGTCGCGGGGGCCGCCGAGGTCGCTGTCGGCAGGCTGGTCGGCGGGTACGGAATCGGTCACCGGACCACCCTGCCACGTCACCCGGCCACCCGTGCAGCGGCACCCCGTCGGGCCTGGGTGAGCGCGCCGGGACGGACCGGCGGGGAGCCCGGCTGTAGCATCCTGTTCAACCTTCACCCTCAGGACACATAGACTCCCTGCCGATGGACATACAGGTCGCCGACACGTTGCTGGGCTCGCTGCTCGACGGGCGCTACCGCATTCGCGGCCGCGTGGCCCGTGGCGGCATGGCGACCGTGTACACCGCCACCGACGAGCGCCTGGAGCGTACCGTCGCGGTGAAGATCATCCACCCGTCCCAGGCCGCCGAGGCGCGGTCGCGGCTGGCGGGCTTTCCGGACCGGTTCACCGACGAGGCCAAGGCCATCGCCCGGCTGACCCACCCCAACGTGGTCGCCGTCTACGACCAGGGCACCCACCAGGGGCTGCCCTACCTGGTGATGGAGTACGTCCGGGGTCGCACCCTGCGTGAGGTGCTCGCCGAACGCCGCCGGCTGAACCCCGACGAGGCGCTTGCGATCATGGAGCAGATGCTCGCCGCGATCGCCGCCGCGCACCGGGCCGGACTGGTCCATCGTGATGTCAAGCCGGAGAACGTGCTGGTGGCCGAGGCGCCCACCGGCGGGGTCGCCAATCTGGTCGACAGCGTGGTCAAGGTCGCCGACTTCGGCCTGGCCCGCGCGGTGGAGGCCAGCGCCGAGGAGGGCGACGGCAACCAACTGATGGCGACCGTCGCGTACGTGGCACCGGAGCTGGTCACCGACGGACGCGCCGATCCCCGTACCGACGTCTACTCGGCCGGCATCGTGCTGTTCGAGATGCTCACCGGCCGGGTGCCGTACGACGGGGACCGCCCGGTCGACGTGGCCTGGCAGCACGTCGACCGGGACGTCCCGGCCCCGTCGGTCCTGGTGCCGGGCCTGCCCCGGGTGCTCGACGAGCTGGTCGCCCGGGCGACCCGACGGGACCCGGGCGCGCGTCCGGCCGACGCGGGCGCCCTGCTGGCCGAGGTGCAGGTGGCCCGGGACGACCTGGGCAACCCGAATGCGCACACCGCCGTGCTGGGTCGGGTGGCCGAGGAGTTGCCGGCGGTGGCCCAGCCGACGATGGTGGTCGCGGCGGTCACCCCGGTCACCCGGCCGACCTGGGCGCGGCTGCCCGAGCCGGCCGCCCCGCAGCGCCCGCACCGACGCCGGGCCACCGAGAGCGCCGGCCTGGGGTCCCGCCTGGCGGAGCTGCGTACCCGGGTGATGGGCACCCCGCGCGGCCGGCTGTCGGTGGCGGCGGCCGTGGTGGTGGTCGGCCTGCTCGCCGCGATGGGCGGCTGGTGGGTGGGGGTGGGCCGCTACACGGTCGCGCCGCAGCTGGTGAACCTCAGCCGGGCCGATGCGCAGGCGCAGGCGGACCGGGCGGGTTTCCAGCTCGACTTCGCCGCGCCGCGCTACGACGAGAAGATCCCCCGCGACGGGGTGGTCGCCCAGGACCCGGGTTCGGCCGCCAAGATCCTCAAGGGTGGCACCATCACGGTGACCCTCTCCCTCGGCCCGGAGCGGTTCCCGCTGCCGGACGTCGTCGGCAAGGAGTTCGGCCTGGCCGAGGCCGACCTGACCGGCGCGAAGCTGGTGGTCGCCAAGGGCAGCCCCCGCTATGACGACAACCTGCCGGCCGGGGTGGTGGTGGACACCAACCCGAAGGTGGGCACCGAGGTCAAGCCGGGCACGAAGGTGACCGTCATCCTCAGCCGGGGCCGCGCCCCGATCACCGTGCCCGACCTGGTCGGCAAGAGCCTCAACGACGCCCGGTCCGCGTTGTCCCAGCTCGGGCTGGTGGTGGCCGAGACAACCTACAAGGAGTCCGACAAGCCCCGCGACGAGGTCCTCGGGCAGAGCCCGGCCGACGGCGCGGGCGTGGAGAAGGGCACCAAGGTCAAACTGGAGGTCAGCAAGGGCCCGCCGCAGGTGACCGTCCCACGGGTCGTCGACCTGCCCTGCCAGCAGGCCAAGCAGCAGCTGGAGGGGGCCGGGTTCACGGTGAACGTCCAGTTCAACCCCAACGGCACCGTCCGGTTCCAGAACCCGGGCGAAAACTCGCAGGTGCCGCCGGGCACCCCGGTCACCCTGGGCTGCCTGTGAGCACCCGCCGGCCGGTCGGCTCGCACACCCCCACCTCTGGTGGGCTGGCCAGGGCCGCCCTGCCGTACGTGGACGCGGCCGGCTCCCAGGTGGTGCAGGTCTACGTCGCCAACTCGCGGGGCTGGGCGTTGCCGCCGGGCGACCCGGCTCAGGACGCACTGTTCGCCGAGGGTTGCGCCGCCCGGGGCGTGCCCGTCTACATCCACGCGTCGCTGCTGGTGAACCTCGGCTCGCCCACCCCGGCGACGGTGGAGAAGTCGACGCTGACGCTGGCGCACGCGTTGCGCCGGGGGCGGGCGATCGGTGCCCGGGGCGTGGTGTTCCACGCTGGTAGCGCGGTCGACGCCGGTTACGCCGAGACCGCCCTGCGGCAGGTACGCGAGTCGCTGCTGCCGCTGCTCGACGAGATCACGGCCGGCGGCGGTCCGCTGCTTCTGGTGGAGCCGAGCGCCGGTGGCGGCCGGTCACTGGCCTCCCGGGTGGAGCACCTCGGCCCGTATCTGGACGCGGTCGACCGGCATCCGGGGCTGGGCGTCTGCTTCGACACCTGCCACGCCTGGGCGGCCGGGCACGACCTGGCCGTGCCTGGCGGCATGACGGCGACCCTGGACACCCTGGTCGCCACCGTGGGGGCGGACCGGCTGAAGCTGATCCACGCCAACGACTCCAAGGACCTGTGCGGCTCCACCCGGGACCGGCACGAGAACATCGGCAAGGGCAACATCGGCGAGCCCGCCTTCGCCGAGCTGATGACCCACCCGGCGACCGCCGGCATCCCCGTCGTCGTGGAAACCCCCTCGGACAAGCACGAGGGCCACGCCACCGACATAGCCACCCTCACCCGCCTCCAAACCCCCTGACCCCTCCCCCGCACACCCTCCCACCCGCCGCCCCCCCGACTCGGCATCCCCCCGCTCGGCGTCCCCGGTGATCAAGAGGTTCGCGTCAAGTTTGATCTCCAGGCTGACGCAAACCTCTTGATCAACACCCGAAGGGGCGGAGGGGGCGGATGGAGGTTAGGGGGTTAGGAGGTGGGGGAGGATCTTGGTGGCGTGGTCGATGGCGGCGTCGTCGAGGTCGAGGTGGGTGACCAGGCGGGCGGTACGGGGGCCGAGCACCGACAGCAGCACCCCCTCGGCGCGGGCGGCGGCGGCCAGGGCCCGCGCGTCGAGCCGGTGCCCGGTCAGGTCCAACGGGACGATGTTGGTGCGTACCGGACCGGCGAGCACCCCGCACGGGGCGAGCGCCTCGGCGAGCCGGGCGGCGCGGGCGTGGTCGTCGGCGAGCCGGTCGAGATGGTGGGCCAGGGCGTACCGGCCGGCGGCGGCGAGCACCCCGACCTGCCGCATCCCGCCCCCCATCCGCTTGCGCAGGAACCGGGCCCGGTCGATCCGCTCGGCGCTGCCCACGACCAGCGAGCCGACCGGTGCGCCGAGGCCCTTGGACAGGCAGACCGACAGGGTGTCGAAGAGCGCGCCGTACTCGTGCAGCGGCACCCCGTCGGCGACGTGCGCGTGCCAGATCCGGGCGCCGTCGCAGTGCAGGGCGAGGCCGGCGGTGTCGGCGACCCGGCGCAGCTCCCGCAGGGTCGCCAGCGGGATCACCCCACCACCACCCCGGTTGTGGGTCTGCTCCACGGCGATGGCCCGGGTCGGCACCGCGAAGTAGCCGTCCGGCCGGATCATCGCCGCCACCACGCCCGGGTCGAGGTCCGCGCCGACGGCCGGCCAGGTCCGGGTGGAGATCGCACCGTACGCCGCCGCCGCGCCGACCTCGTACGTGACCACGTGCGCGTCGGCGTCGCAGAGCAGTTCGTCACCCGGTGCGACGACCAGTTGCAGGGCGATCTGGTTGGCCATCGAGCCGGTCGGGGCGAAGAGCGCCGCCTCGTGCCCGAAGAGCGCGGCGACCTCGGCCTCCAACGCGTTGACCGTCGGGTCCTCGGCGTAGACGTCGTCGCCGACCTCGGCGGCGGCCATCGCCTCGCGCATTCCGGCGGTGGGCCGGGTCACCGTGTCGGAGCGCAGGTCCACCACCGGGCCCGGGTCGCCGGGGCGGCCGGAACGCGCCGGGCCCGGCCCGCCCGTCGGGGCACCGGCGAGGTCGGCCGGATGGTCAGCCACGGAGCATCTCCGCGACCAGGAAGGCCAGCTCCAGCGACTGCTGGGTGTTCAGCCGGGGGTCGCAGGCGGTCTCGTACCGGCCGGGCAGGTCGAGGTCCTCGATGCCCTGGGCGCCGCCGAGGCACTCGGTGACGTCCTCACCGGTCAGCTCGACGTGGATGCCGCCGGGGTGGGTGTCCAGCCCTCGGTGCACCTCGAAGTAGCCGAGCACCTCGTCGACGATCCGGTCGAAGTGCCGGGTCTTGTAGCCGTTCGACGACTCGTGGGTGTTGCCGTGCATCGGGTCGCACTGCCACACCACCTTCGCCCCGGCGGCGGTGACCTTGGCGACGATCGGCGGCAGCGCGTCGCGGACCTTGTGGTTGCCCATCCGGCTGATCAGGGTGAGCCGGCCCGGGATGTTCTCCGGGTTGAGCTTCTCGCACAGCTCGATCGCCTCGTCCGGGGTGGTGGTCGGGCCGAGCTTCACCCCGATCGGGTTGGCGATGCGGGAGATGTAGTCGATGTGCGCGCCGTCGAGCTGCCGGGTCCGCTCGCCGACCCACAGGAAGTGCCCGGACAGCCCGTACGCCCGGCGGTCGGAGACCCGGGTGAGCGCCCGGTCGTACTCCAGGGCCAGCGCCTCGTGGGAGCAGTAGAGGGTGACGGTACGCAACGCGTCGTCCTCGGTCATCCCGCAGGCCCGGATGAACGCGATGGCCCGGTCGATCTCCCGGGCGATCGCCTCGTAGCGCTCCCCCGCCGGGGAGTTCTTCACGAAGCCCTTGTTCCAGTCGTGCACCGCGTGCAGGTCGGCCAGTCCGCCGGCCAGGTAGGCGCGCAGCATGTTCATCGCGGCGGCCGAGTTCGCGTACGCCCGGATCATGCGCTGCGGGTCGGCGACCCGGGCGGCCGGGTCGGCCTCCAGCGCGTTGATCATGTCGCCGCGGTAGGCGGGCAGGCCCCGGGCGTCGGTCGGCAGCGACCGGGGCTTGGTGTACTGGCCGGCGACCCGGGCCACCTTCACCACCGGCAGGGACGCGCCGTAGGTGAGCACGATCGCCATCTGGAGCAGGGTGCGGGCGTTGGCCAGCAGGTGGCTCTCGGTGTTGTCGGCGAAGGTCTCGGCGCAGTCACCGCCCTGGAGCAGGAACGCCTTGCCCTCGCAGACCAGGGCGAGCTTGCGCCGCAGCTGGTCGACCTCGTAGGGGGCGACCACCGACGGCACGGTGTCGAGCACCTTGCACACCTCGGCGACCTGGGCCGGGTCGGACCACGGCGGGGTCTGCTGACGGGGCAGTTCGCGCCACCGGTCGAGGCCGAGCGCGGCGTCCTCGGCCGAGTCGACGGTGGGGCGGCTGGTCTGCAGCCCGGGGCTGCTCACGGCGGGGTAGCTCAGCTGATGCCACTCATGGCGCATGGGAGAAAGCGTACGGCGACGGTCTGGACGCTGCGCCCCCGAGGGGCGGGGTTCCGGAAGGTGGGAGTCAGGGGGTGACCGACGGTGCCGGGGTGTGCCCGCCGGGTTCCTCGCCCGCGATGCACCAGTCCGCGCCGTCGCGGGTGACGGTGAACAGCAGCGGCCGGGTGGTCTTCTTCGACCCCACCGAAACGGTCACGGTGGTGCTGACCTCCTGGCCCTTGGCACCGGTCCGGATGTCGGTGATCGTCGTGGCGGGCACCGTGAAGTGGTCGGCGAAGTCACCGTTCGGCCCGGTTGCGGCGGCGTCGAAGCCCGCCTGCATCGTCGCGCAGAGCTGGTTGCGGCCGGCGGCAGGGTCCTTGGCCGCCATCGCGTCGAGGTACGCCTGCACCCGCTCGCGGGCCTTGGTGGCCGCCTCCTGGGCGGGGACCCGGGTGGGTCCGCCGTCGGCCTCGTCGTCCCCGCCGAGACCGCAGCCGAGCAGGGCGAACGGCAGCAGGGCCAGCGGTACGACGCCGGCGGTGCGGAACCTGCGGCCCATACGTCCTCCCCGGGTGCGGATGTCGACCGGCCCCTGGGGCGGTTGTCGACCGGATGCCGAGCGGCGAGTCTGCCACACCGCACCCGTGCGGTGGCAACCCGTCACGGCCGCGCCGCCCGAGCCGGCCGGCGTTTCGTCCGACGGGACCGCCCGACGCCGGAAGCTGACCACCCTACCCGGCACGGGCCGACCCGGACGGGCGTCGGACAGGCCCTGGCCGCAGCCGGGCGGGGAGGGACCGGTGGCCGGTCCCTCCCCGCGCGGGTGGTGCGTCGGGCGCTCGGCTCAGCCGAGGCCGCCCTTGATGGCGCCGATCAGCTCACCGTTGCTCGTGTCGCCGGAGAGTTCCCAGAAGAACGCGCCGCCGAGGCCCTGGTTCTTCGCGTAGGTCATCTTGCCGCCGATGGTGGCCGGGGTGTCGTAGCTCCACCAGTTGCTGCCGCACTTGGCGTACGCGGTGCCGGCGATGGTGCCGGTGGCCGGGCAGGTGTTCTTCAGCACCTTGTAGTCCTCGATGCCTGCCTCGTAGGTGCCGGGGGCCGCGCCGGTGGCGGTGCCGCCCGGGGCGGCCTGGGTCACCCCGGTCCAGCCCCGACCGTAGAAGCCGACGCCGAGCAGCAGCTTGTTGGCCGGTACGCCCTTGGACTTGAGCTTCTGGATCGCCGCGTCGGAGTTGAAGCCCTGCTGCGGGATCCCGGTGTACGAGGTGAGCGGCGAGTGCGGGGCGGTGGGGCCCTGGGCGTTGAACGCGCCGAAGTAGTCGTACGTCATCGGCATCAGCCAGTTGAGGTTGCCCACCGCACCGGCGTAGTCGGTGGCGTCGATCTTGCCGCCGTTGCTGCCGTCGGCGGTGATCGCGGCCGTGACCAGGGCCGACGAGCCGAACTTGGCCCGCAGCGCGGAGATCACGCTCTTGAACGCGTTCGGGCCGCTGCTGTCACAGCTCAGACCGCAGGCGTTGGGGTACTCCCAGTCGACGTCGATGCCGTCGAAGACGTCCGCCCAGCGCGGGTCCTCGACCAGGCTGTAGCAGCTGTCGGCGAACGCGGCCGGGTTCTGCGCGGCCTGGGTGAAGCCACCCGACCAGGTCCAGCCGCCGAAGGACCAGATCACCTTCAGGTGCGGGTACATCTTCTTGAGCTTGCGCAGCTGGTTGAAGCTGCCGCGCAGCGGCTGGTCCCAGGTGTCGGCGACGCCGTCGACGCTGTCCGCCGCCGTGTACGCCTTGTCGTAGTCGGCGTAGCTGTCCCCGATCGTGCACCGACCGCCGGTGGTGTTACCGAAGGCGTACAGGATGTGGGTGAGCTTGGCGGCGGAGCCGCTGGTGGCGATGTTCTTGACGTGGTAGTTGCGGCCGTAGACGCCCCACTCGGCGAAGTAGCCGACGACCTTCTTGTCCCCGCTGGGCGGGGTGGTCGTGGGTGGCGGGGTCGTCGGGGGCGGGGGCGTCGGCGGGGCGGTGGTGGGCGGGGCCGTGGTGGGCGGCGGGGTCGTCGGCGGCTTCGTGGTGGGCGGGGTGCCGCCGCCGCACGACGCGCCGTTGATCGTGCAGTTCAGCGGCGCCCTGTACGGCCCGGTGCCGTTGTAGCCCCAGCTGAAGCTGGCCCCCGGGGCGAGCGGCCCGGCCCAGCTCTTCTTCACCGCCACGTAGTGGTTGCCGCTGTTGGTGACGTCGGCGTCCCAGAAGCTGCTGATGGTGGTGCCGGACGGCAGGTCGAACTCGATGCGCCAGGTGCTGACGCTGGCACTGGAGCCGTTGGCGACGGTGACCCGCCCTTCGTGGCCGGTCCCCCAGTCCTGGGCCGAGGCGAATGTCGCGGTGACGCTTCCGGCGCCGAACGCCGAGGTCACCGGTACCGCCGCCACGGTCAGCGCCATGACGGCGCCGGCCCAGAGGGCGCGGCGGAGCGATCTCTTCATGAGGCGCCTCCTCAAACAGTTAGGAAACTTTCCAAATCGATGGGGAGACGCTACTCACACCGTCATCACTTCGTCAAGATGCGCATCCGTCGATTCATCACCGGCCCGGGGCGACGGGACGAGCAGCGGACCCGCCGGCGGGACGAGCAGCGAAGCGGGCGGCGGCCCGGGCGCTAACCTCGCCACATGACCGTCTTCGACATCGAGATCGACGCCCTGGCCGGTGGGCCGGCCGACCTGGCCGGCTACCGGGGCCGGGCACTGCTGGTGGTGAACGTGGCCTCCCGCTGCGGCCTCACCCCGCAGTACGCCGCCCTCCAGGCGCTGGCCACCGAGTACGCCGACCGCGGCCTGGTGGTGCTCGGCGTACCGTGCAACCAGTTCGCCGGGCAGGAACCCGGCACGGCCGCCGAGATCGGCGAATTCTGCCAGGTCAACTATCGCGTCACCTTCCCGCTGACCGAGAAGGTCGACGTCAACGGCCCGGCCCGGCACCCCCTCTACGCGGCGCTGGTCGACACTCCCGACGCCGAGGGGCACACCGGCGACGTCCGGTGGAACTTCGAGAAGTTCCTGGTCGCCCCGGACGGCACGGTCGCCGCCCGGTTCGCGCCGACCATCACGCCGGACTCGGCCGAGCTACGCGCCGCCGTCGAGAAGGTTCTCCCCGCCTGACAGCGCGTCCCCGCCTCTCCGGAGCCGGCCACCGACCCGACCCACCCGCAATGGTCGCGACGGTGGCCGGCTGAGCCACCCTCGGTCAGCGCACCCCCAGCTACCGAGCCCCGCCCACCGAGCCCCGCCCACGACGCGGACCGGCCGCGCCGGCACGAAGACCCCTTCCCGCCCTTTCGAGCTGACGACACCAACGAGTCACCCCTCGAACAGGGCCGGGTCGCTCCCCTGCGGACACGGCGAGTCACGTCCTTCCCTCGCCCGGGCACCCGGGGTGGTCAAGGGGTGCCGCTGGCCGAGGAAGGTGCGCCGGACCGACGGCGAGACCCACCCCCGCCCGGCAGCGCCGTCCGCCCCGGCCCCGGTGACGACACGCCACGTGATCCCCTACCGGGCACGACACCCCACCCGGCCCGGATGGCAGCCAGGGACCCGGGACCGAGCAGCGAGCCGGCAACGTCATCAGGCAATCAGGGACCCGGGACCGAGCAGCGAGTCGTCAACGTCATCAGCTCGAAAGCGCCCGCAACGACATCGGTAGGTGGGCCGGCGTCCGGCACTCGACCGGGCGGCCCACCCACGCTCGGAAGCCGACGCACCTGCACCCGGGGAGCAGACCGGAACAGGGACACCCGTGGACCCGACCCCGCCGGACAGGATGCCGCAGACCCACCCGACGGCCGTGACCGCGCCGACCCGGGCGGGGCGACGCGGTCACGGTGGAGCCAACGGGACGCGGTTCAGGTCAACCGGCGGCGGAGCGGAAGACCGGGTAGTAGCCGCCGGACTGCCCGGCCGCCGTCGGGTGGTACGAGACGCCGAGGTTGGCGAAGTTCAACGCGTGCAGCCACTTCTCGCCGTAGCTGCACAGCTGGTGACCGACGAAGATGGACCGTACGTCGGCGAACGTGAAGCCGGCCGAGGTGGCGGCGGTACGGGTGATGTCGTCGATCAGGTTGATGCCTTCGTTGATCTTCGCGCGGGAGTTCGCGCTGAGCCCCACGCAGACCGTGCCGAGCTGGTAGAAGACCGGGTAGCCGACGACCACCACCCGGGCCGACGGCGCACGCGACCTGATCCCGTTGTAGACGGTGGCGAGCTTGGCGGGCAGTTCCGCGCGGGCCTTGTTCTCGGCGGCCTGCACGGCCGCGACGCACTGGGTCTCCCCCTGGAGCACGCAGGTCGACATGATCGTGGTGAACCCGACGTCGTTGCCACCGATGGTGACGCTGACCAGGGTGGTGGTCGAGGTCAGCGCGGAGAGCTGGTTGTTGACCACGTCGGTGGTGGTCGCGCCGGAGCAGGCCACCGACTTGTACGAGGCCGGCTTGATGTTGGTGTTGTACAGCGCCGGATACGCGTTGCTGCTGCGCTGACAGGAGCCGCTCTCGGAGGTGTAGCTGCCGGCGCCGACACCGGAGGCGTACGAGTCGCCGAGGGCCACGTACCGGTCGGTGGGGGCGGCCTGGACGGGCACCGCCGCGCCGAGGGTCACGCCGATGGACGCCGCGAGACTCACGGCGAGGGTCACGAGTCGGGATCTCCGCACGTCGCACTCCTGGGGGTTAGGAAGTGGTGGTGGGAGATAGATATCACTCAATCATGTGTTTGGGGAAGGTTGTCGATGGGTAACAGGGGTGACTAGGGGTTCATCCGCACGTGACGTCGCCGTCGGACAGACGACCCGGCCGGGCCGACGTGGACGGTCGACATCGGGCGCACAACCCACCGGTCAGGTCGGGAATACGCACCCACGCCGGCCGGTTGGTCACCGGCATGACAACTGTGGGACTCATCGGCAGCGGCAACATCGGCAGCACCCTGGCCCGGCTGGCGGTCACCGCCGGACACGACGTGGTGCTCAGCAACTCACGCGGCCCGGAGACGCTCAAGGACCTGGTCGACGAGTTGGGCATACGGGCCCGGGCGGCCACCCCGGCCGAGGCGGCGGCAGCGGGCGACCTGGTGGTGGTCACCATCCCGCTGCGCGCCTACCGGGACGTGCCGGCCGCGCCGCTCGCCGGCAAGACCGTCATCGACACCAACAACTACTACCCGGAGCGCGACGACAGCTTCCCGGACCTGGACGACGAGTCGACCACCACCAGCGAGCTGCTCCAGCGGCACCTGCCGGAGTCGCAGGTGGTCAAGGCCTTCAACAACATCTACTTCAAGCACCTGCTCGCGCTGGCCCGCCCGGCGGGGGCCGCCGACCGCACCTCGCTGCCGGTAGCCGGGGACGACGCCGGGGCCAAGGCCGAGGTCACCGCGTTCATCGACTCCGTCGGGTACGACACCGTCGACGTGGGGCCGCTCGCCGAGGGCTGGCGGTTCCAGCGGGACACCGCCGCGTACGGCGTCTTCTACACCGCCGACCCGGCGGCCGGCTACGAACAGCCGGGCCTGCCGACCGACGCGCAGCGGCTGCGCGACGCCCTGGCCGCCGCCCGCCGCTACGCCGACGTCTGACCGGTACCACCACCGCACCGGCCGGGACGGCAGCCGCGAGGCCCGTCCCGGCCGGTGCGGCCGGCGGGCGGCCCGCCGTGGTCAGCGAGGAGCCTGCCACTCGTCGGCCAGCACCGCCCACACCTCCATGTCCACCCGGCCCGCCGGCCCCCGGGCGACCTGACGCAGGGTGCCCTCGTGCCGCATGCCGAGCCGCCGGGCCACCGCGATGCTGCGGACGTTGCCGACGCTGGTCCGCCACTCGACCCGGTGGATGCCGCGTTCCCGGATCGCCCAGTCCACGATCCGGGTCGCCGCCCGGGTCACCAGGCCCCGACCCTCGGCGGCCGGCTCCAGCCAGCAGCCCGCCTCCGCCACCCCCGTCGCCGTGCTGAACGACACGAACAGCACCCCGCCGACCAGGACGCCGTCGAGCCAGATCCCCCAGATGCCCCCGGCGTCGTCAGCCCACTTGTCGGCCGACCGACGCAGCACCCGGCGGGCCGCCTCCAGGTCGGTGGCCACGAAGGACGCACCCACCCACGGGGCGATGTGTGCCCGGGCCCGCTCCATGTGGGCCAGGAACTCCTCGGCCTGCCACGGTGCGAGCGGACGCAGCTCGGCGTCCCCGGTCAGCGGTAGTGCGAACATCCGTCAGTTCCTCCGGTATGCGACGGGCAGGCTCAGCCGCAGCGTGGGCCCGGGAGTGGGGACGAAGCCCAGCGACCGGTAGAGCGGCTCGCCGTCGGTCGAGGCCCGCAGGTCGACCTTGCCGACCCCGCGCTGCCGGTACCAGTCCAGCAACGCCTCCAGGCAGGCCCGGGCGTAGCCGCGCCGACGGTGCACCGGCTCGGTGGCCACGTTGAAGACGTACCCGGTCAGGCCGTCGGGGTTGCCGGGGCCGCCGAGACGCTGCTCGATGGTCCCGGTCGCGCAGGCCGCCAGGACGCCGGGCCGGGCCGGGTCGTCGACGACGAAGACCGCCATCAGGTCGGCCGGCTCGGCCAGCCGCCGGTGCAGCACCTCCCGGGACGCCTGCTGCCAGGGCCCCGGTGCCGGGTCCAACTGGTCGATGTCGGCCAGCATCACCCCACGCAGGCGAACGATCTCACCAGCGTCGGCGACCACGGCCCGTCGAACGTTGATCACGAACGGA
The DNA here is from genome assembly GCF_040648835.1 of Micromonospora sp. NPDC049081. NCBI lineage: Bacteria > Bacillati > Actinomycetota > Actinomycetes > Micromonosporales > Micromonosporaceae > Micromonospora > Micromonospora sp. NPDC049081. The sequence continues at coordinate 811,396 of NZ_JBEZEK010000001.1, forward strand.
CGGTACCGGATGCCCCGGGCGGACCGCCGACCCGAACCGCGCCGACCCGGGACCGCCGACCGGAAACGACGGAGCCGGCCCGGAACCGCGCCGACCGGAAGGTGCCGGAACACGACGTCCGGCCAACTTGCGATCGGGTCCCGCTCACGGGACGCTGGGGGTCGGGACCGACACCACCTCGGAGGCGAGATGCCCCAGCTCCCCACCGTGCCGCGTCGGCTGCTCGCCGCCGCCGGCACGCTCCTGCTCGGCACCGCGCTGGCCACCGTCGGCATCGCGCCGGCCGGGGCGGCGGCCGGCGACGTCGGCTACGTCCGGCTCGCCCACCTCTCCCCCGACACCCCCGCCGTGGACGTCTACCTCTCCGCCCCCGGCAGCGCCGCACCGCAGGTCTTCCCCGCCGTCGGCTACGGCGTCGTCTCCCGCTACCTGCCCCTGGCCGTCGGCCGCTACGCGGTGGCGATGCGGCAGGCCGGCACCCCGGCCAGCGAACCCCCGGTGCTCACCACCGAGGTGGACCTCGGCGCGGGCGAGGCGTACACGGTGGCCGGGGTGGGCCGTTACGCCGACCTGGGCCTGCGGGTGCTCGCCGACGACCTCACCGCCCCGGCCCCCGGCCAGGCGAAGGTACGGGTCGTCCACGCCTCCGTGCGCGCCCCGGTGGTCGACGTGACGGCCGACGACGGGCCGACCATCGCCGACGCCGTCCGGTTCGCCACCACCACCAACTACCGGCAGGTCGAGCCGGGTCGTTGGCGGCTGCGCCTCGGCGGCGGCAGCGGCCCGAGCACCGACGCCGAGGTGACCCTCACCGGCGGGCGGGTCTACTCGCTGCTGGTGCTCGACGGCAAACGGGGCGGACTCACCACCGAGCTGCGCGAGGACGCCCGGGGCGGCGGGGTCGCCCCGGCCGGTGGCGTGCCGGCGGGAGCGGGAGGGCTGGCCGGGGACGGGCCCGGGGCGTACCCGATGGTGGCCGGCGGGGTGCTCGCGGGGGCCGTGGTGGTGGGGGCGACGGTGCTGGTGCGGCGACGGCGGCGACCGGTCTGGTGACCAGGCCCGGCTTTGCGATCCGCCGGCACCGCGCCCGCCGGACGCCGGCCGCCGCCCTGGTCGCGGCCGGGGCGGTGCTCTGCCTGGCCGCCGGCACCGGCGTCGGCCTGGCCACCGACACGCGCCTGACCGGCGACTCCGCCCGCCCGGCCGATCCGGCCGGCACCTGGCAGCCCGGCTGCGCGGCCGGTTGCGCCACCAGCGCCGGCACCCCCCGCGCCACCCCGACGCCGCCCACCCGGGTACGCGTGGCGCGGATCGGCGTCGACTCCCCACTCACCGCCCTCGGGCTGGACCGGGCCGGCACCCTGGTCCCCCCGGCGGACTTCACCCGGGCCGGCTGGTACGGCGGCGGCCCCGCGCCGGGCGACCCGGGACCGGCGGTGATCGCCGGGCACCTCGACTCGCGGCGCGGCCCGGCCGTCTTCGCCCGCCTCGGCGAACTGCGCCCCGGCGACCGGATCGAGGTGTGGCGGGGCGGACGACGGGTGCCGTTCCGGGTCACCGGCGCGCTGCGCACCCCGAAGGACGCCTTCCCCACCGCCACCGTGTACGGCCCGACGCCCGGCCCCGAGCTGCGCCTGATCACCTGCGGCGGCGACTTCGACCGACGGGTCGGCCACTACCGGGACAACGTGGTGGTCTTCGCCGTCGCCGACGCACCGGCCGACCCCCTCCCCCGCTCCGCCGCCGACTGACCCACCCGGCCACCCGCCGAGCTGGCCTGCCCCGGGTGTCGCGCGCGATCTTGGAGTTCTGGTGCCGATTTCGCGGTGACACACCCCTTTTGCAACCCACCACAACTCCATGATCGACGCGGAGGGGTGGGGGTGCGGGGTGGGGGTGGGGGGGTTAGCGGATGGGGCGGCGGCCGGCGAAGCCGCACTCGACGCGGTGGTACCAGCGGACGTCGGGGTCACCCTCCAGCCAGCACCAGAGCACCGCCCGGCCCTCGTGTTCGCCGGGGAAGTCGAGCAGCACCGGGGCGATCCCCTTGACCTGGATGTCGTGCGAGTTCAGGTCCTCCAGCACGCCGTGCAGCCGGGCCTCCAGGGCCTTGACCTCGGCCCGGCCGCCCAGCGCCGACATCCCCGGGCCGGCCAGGTCGGCCCGCAGCTCGGCCAGGTCGGCCCGGATGCCGATCAGCTCGTCGATGCGGGGATGCAGGGTGGCGACCAGGTACCGCGCCTGGGCGAGAGTGAACACGGGGCCAGTATGGGGCACCCGGGTGATCCGCACCGACCCGCCCGCCGGCTTCAGTACCCGTTCGGGCGGCGGGCCGAGATCCGCGGTGCCGTCGGCCCCCGCCCCGGACACGGCGAGCCCGGGTCAGTCGGCCTGGGCGGCGAGTTCGCGGGCACGGTCGCGGGCGGCTTCCAGCGCCGCCAGCAGCGCCGCGCGTACCCCGTGCTTCTCCAGCTCGCGGATGGCGGAGATGGTGGTGCCGGCCGGCGAGGTGACGGCCTCGCGGAGCTTGACCGGGTGTTCGCCGGAGTCGCGCAGCATCACGGCCGAACCGATCGCGGTCTGCACGATCAGCTCGTGCGCCACCTGCCGGGGCAGGCCGAGCAGGATGCCGGCGTCGATCATGGCTTCGACCAGCAGGTAGAAGTAGGCCGGGCCGGAGCCGGAGAGGGCGGTGACCGCGTCCTGCTGCGACTCGGGCACCCGCAGGGTCGCCCCGAGCGGGGCGAACATCTCCTCGGCCAGGGCCAGGTGTTCGCCGGTGGCGTGGGCGCCGGCCGAGATGGCGCTCATCGCCTGGTCGACCAGGGCCGGGGTGTTGGTCATCACCCGGACCACCGGGGTGCCCTCGGGCAGCCGGCGGCTGAAGAAGCTGGTGGGCAGCCCGGCGCAGAGCGAGACGACCAGCTTGTCGGCCGGCACCTTGGGGCCGATCTCGTCCAGCAGGACCCCCGCGTCCTGAGGTTTCACGGCGATCGCCAGCACCGCCGCCTCGGTCACGGCGGTCAGGTTGTCGACCACCCGTACGCCGTACCGGGTGGCCAACTCCTCGGCCCGGACGGGGCGGCGGGCGGTAGCCAGCAGGCGCTGCGCCGGCCACCCGGACCGTAGCAACCCGGAGAGCACCAGCTCGCCGATCTTTCCCGCCCCGATCACCGCGACGGTGTGTCTCGCCGACCCCATGTCACCCTTCCGTCCCGCTCGTCCGGTCCCGTGCCCCTTCCCCTCCGGCGCTGCCGAGGGGAAGGGGATGGGCTGCGATCAGCTGCCGAAGAAGACCTCGGCCTCGTCGTAGCGCTCGATCGGGACGGTCTTCAGCTCGCGGGTGGCCTCGGCCAGCGGCACCCGGACGATGTCCGTGCTCTGCATCGCGACCATCTTGCCCCAGTCACCCTCGTGCGCGGCGTCGATGGCCTGGAGGCCGAGCCGGGTGGCGAGCACCCGGTCGAACGCGGTCGGGGTGCCACCGCGCTGGATGTGCCCGAGCACGACGGTACGGGCCTCCTTGCCGGTCTTGGCCTCCAGCTGCTCGGCCAGCCACTGGCCGATGCCACCCAGCCGGACGTGCCCGAAGGCGTCCAGCTCCTGGTTGTGCAGGACCATCTGACCGTCCAGCGGCTGGGCGCCCTCGGCAACCACGACGATCGGGGCGTACTGGTGCTGGAAGCGCTTCTCGACGTAGCCGGCGACCTGGTCGACGTCGAACTTGCGCTCCGGCAGCAGGATCACGTTGGCGCCGCCGGCGAGGCCGGCGTGCAGGGCGATCCAACCGGCGTGCCGGCCCATCACCTCGACGACGAGGGTGCGGTGGTGGCTCTCCGCGGTGGTGTGCAGCCGGTCGATCGCCTCCATGGCGATGTTGACGGCGGTGTCGAAGCCGAAGGTGTAGTCGGTGGCGCCCAGGTCGTTGTCGATCGTCTTCGGTACGCCGACCACGTTGACGCCCAGCTCGTGCAGCTTGGTGGCGACGCCCAGGGTGTCCTCGCCGCCGATCGCGATCAGCGCGTCCACGCCCTGCCCGGCGAGGTTCTCCTTGATCCGCTCCACGCCGTTCTCGATCTTGAACGGGTTGGTGCGGGACGAGCCGAGGATGGTGCCGCCGCGCGGGAGGATGCCCCGCACCTCAGGAATGCCGAGCGGCTTGGACAGGCCCTCCAGCGGACCCTTCCACCCGTCCCGGAAACCCACGAACTCGTGACCGTAAGTAGCGACGCCCTTACGGACCACCGCTCGAATGACCGCGTTGAGACCTGGGCAGTCGCCGCCGCCGGTGAGCACGCCGATACGCATGATCTGCTCATCCTCCTGGAACGTCAGGTGAAGCCCGGATAAGCCCCAGGATATGTGTCCGCTCAGACCATCGGCGTCGTTGCCGGCCCGGGGCGGGCCGTCAGTGCGCACTGTAGTCGGCTCAGGTGCACGCCGACACCGCGCCCCGGCCGGTCCCGCCCACCCCGGCGGCTACCGGTCAGTAGCTGACCTCGTGGTTCTCCCCCGCCTCCGGCGGCCTCCCGGTGACCGCCGCCCTGGCGAACCCGAGCAGGTTGACCACCGTGCCACCCGGGGAGTCCCAGTACTCGGCCGAGCTGGCGTGCACCTTGAGCAGGGTCAGCCCGGGGGTGTCCAGCCCGTCGGGGAACCAGGCCTTGAACAGCGGGTTCCACAGCCGCTCGGCCCGGCCCCGGTCGTACGCCTCCTGGGCGGTGCCGGCGATCGACACCCAGGCGTGGTGGCGCTGGTCGGAGAAGGCGACGTTGACCTCCGGGTTGACCCGGATCTGACGCACCTTGGCGGAGTCGGCGTAGGCGAAGAACCACAGGTCGCCGTCGAACTCGGCCGCCTGGAGCGCCATCGGCCGGCTGAGCATCCGACCGTCCACGCCGATCGTGGTCAACATGCAGATCCGGGCGTCCCGGATCAGCTCGGTCACCCGCCGCCGGGCGTCGGTGATGGTGGTCGCGTCGTCGGCCATGGCGCACTCCCTCGGATCGGCTCGCCCGGACCCGGTGCCCCCGACGGGACCAGCCAAACCTGCTGATCGTCACGGGCTGTCATGAGCCACCCGGCCAGCCAGGGAGCGGCCGGGCCGCCGGCCGGACCCGACGGACCGGGCCGGGGCTCAGACCGGGCGGGCCGTCATCGCCCGCCAGCGGGCCAGGTTGTGCCGGGCGTCGACCAGCGCGTCGTGCCGGTCGGCCGCCGCGTCCGGCAACCGGGGACGGCCGACGTCGTCCCAGAGCTGCCGCAGCTCCTTGGTGAACCGGGGGATCTCCCGGGGCAGCGCCGGCATCGCCCCCCAGAGCTGGGCCAGCACCACATGGTCGTACGCGGCGTACCAGGCCCACAGCTCCAGCTGCTCGTTCGGCCGGTCGCGGACCGGCTCCAGCAGGAACTCGTGCAGGTCGTCGCGGATGCGGGCCCGGGAGCGCCAGGCCCGGTCGGCCGGCGACGGGAGCTTGTCCAGCACGTTGCGGCGGACCCAGGGCACGGCGCGGGAGTCGTCGAACTCGGTGGAGACCGCGTAGAACTCGCGGCCGTACTCGTCGACGACACCGATCGACACGAGGTCGACGCTGCGGCCGTCCTCGATGAATTCGCAGTCGTAGAAATAGCGGTAGACCATCGCCGTCCATCCTCGCCCACCGCCGGTGACCGCCGACGGGCGGGGCGGCACCGGAGCGTCCGGGTGGGCGGTGCCGGAGCGTCCGGGTGGGGCTCCAGGGCCGTACCCTCGGCGTCCGCCGCAGCTCCGGAGTGTCACGGAAAGGTTTACAGGGGTGTACAGCAAGCGACTGGGCCGTCATGATCTGATGTGTACCGCTACCGGACGCCGAACCGGTGTCAGTTCACCTCTGCAGGGGCCGTCAGGGTTCACCCGGTGAGCGAAATTTGTGGTCCTTGACCGGGGAGGGGTGGGGCGGTGGAGATGCGCCTACCGGAGCCGGGTGACGCCCTCACGGGGGTGGAGATGTTCGCCGGGTTGGAGCCCGAGGTCCGCCAGCGGGTGATCGCCGCAGCCGTGCCGCGCACCTACCGTAAGGGTCAGCTGCTCTTCGTCGAGAACGATCCCGGTGAGTCGCTGATCGTCCTGCGTCGGGGGGCGGTGGCGGTGTTCCGCACCGCGCCGACCGGAGAGCGTGCCGTGTTGTCGGTCATCCGACCACCGGACGTGCTGGGTGAGGTCTCCCTGCTGGACGCCTCCACCCGGTCCGCCTCGGCCGAGGCGATCGAGGACTGCGCGGCGCTCGCCCTGTCCCGTCCGGCCTTCATGGAACTGGTGCACTCCAACCCGCGCATCCTGGACGCGGTGATGCGGTCGCTGGGCGCGCTGATCCGGCGGCTCACCGAGCAGAACGCCGACCATGTCTTCCTCGACCTGCCCGGTCGGGTGGCCAAGACGCTGGTCCGGCTGGCCGGCGAGAGCCAGGCCCCGATGATCACCATCGAGCTGAACCAGAGCCAGCTGGCCGAGATGGCCGGTGGTTCCCGACAGAGCGTCAACCAGGCGATCGGCTCCTTCGCCAACCGGGGCTGGCTGCGTACCGAGGGACGCCGGATCGTGGTCACCGACGTGGCGGCGCTGCGCCGACGCGCCGGCATGAACGACCGCTGACCGACGCTCCCCGGCGGACGCCCGCATCCCGGCGACGGCGGCGGGTTTCCCGGCGGGGCCGGGATGCATGACGGTGGCACCGACAGCGGCGTGGCCGGCGGACCTGGTCCGCCGGCCACGCCGGTCACTCACTTGCCGCTGTCGTCCGCGGGCGGGGCACCCGGTCCGGGCCCGATCTCGTCCGGCGGTGTGCCTGGTCCGGGCCCGATCTTCTGCGGCTTTGACGGCGAGGTCGTGGTCGTGCCAGTGTCCGAGGACGCCTTGCTGTCGGGATTCTCCACCATGCCCTGTTCCTCCATTCTGGCGAGAGTGACCGCGTCGACGTCGACCGTCTCCCCGGGAGACCGGACGGTACCGTTCGGGTCGGTCCAGTAGCCGGACAATCGCACCTGCACGGCACTCTCCTGACAGTGAGTTTTCCTCGTGAGGAACACTAGTGGCGGCCGACCAGCGGCAGGGTCCGCCCGCACGTCGGGTACCCGACTGGCCCGCCGCAGCGGGATAATGGGACCTCCTCACGTACGGAGTTCGTCATCGACCTCAAGTGTGGACACTGCTCCCGGGCGGCGGGACCGGACGACCGCTTCTGCGGCGGCTGCGGACAGGCGCTGTCGCTCGGCTGTGCGTCCTGCGGGCACGGCAACAACCCCGAGGCCAACTTCTGCACCAACTGCGGGCAGCCGCTGCGTGACCACGGGGTCACCGTGCAGGAGGACCGCCGCCAGGTCAGCGTGCTCTTCATCGACATCGTCGACTTCACCACGTACGCCGAGCGGGCCGACCCGGAGCAGGCGCGCAGCCTCCAGCAGGCGTACTTCGCCACCGTCCGCAAGCTGGTCCACCAGTACGGCGGGGTGGTCGAGAAGTACATCGGCGACGCGGTGATGGCGCTGTTCGGTGCCCCCGTCGCCACGGACAACGACGCGCTGCGCTGCGTACGGGCCGGTCTGGAGCTGCAACGCAATCTGGCCCGGCAGGCCGCCGGCCCGCACCCGCCGCTGGGTTTCCGGGTGGGCGTCGCCACCGGTGAGGCGCTGGTGGACCTCTCCGCCACCCGTGACGGCGGGCAGGCGTTCGTCACCGGCGACGTGGTGAACACCGCCTCCCGGTTGCAGGCGCTGGCGCCCACCGGCGGGGTGGTCGTCGACGAGAGCACCTGGGCGGCGACCCGACACGAGTTGGAGTACGTCGACCGGCCGGCGGTCACCCTGCGGGGGCGCTCGGCGGTGAGCCGGATCTGGCTCGCCGTACGGGCCCGGCCGCGCAGCGGCCCGCAGGCCGCCGAGCTGACCCCGATGGTCGACCGGGAGCACGAGCGCGGGCTGCTGGTCAGTGCCCTGCACCGCACCGTCAACGAGCGCACCTCCCAACTGGTGACCGTCTTCGGGCCGGCCGGGGTGGGCAAGAGCCGGTTGCTGCGCGAGTTGTCCCGGCACGCCGCCAACCTGCCCGGCCACCGGGTCACCTGGCTGGTCGGGCAGTGCCCGCCGTTCGGTGAGAACGTCACCTACGCCGCCCTGGCGGACATCGTCAAGGGGTGGCTGGGGGTGCCGGAGGGCGACGACCCGGAGCCGCTGCGCGACCGGCTGCGCCAACGGCTGGGCCAGCTCGGCGATCCGCACGCCGCCCGGTTGGCCAACGCCCTGGGGCCGCTGCTCGGGGTCGCCGCCGGCACCCGGCTCAACTCGGGGGAGACCGAGGCGGCCTGGCGGCGGTTCCTGCTCGCCCTGGCCGGGCAGGGGCCGACGGTGCTGGTGTTCGAGGACATGCACTGGGCCGACCAGGCGATGCTCACCTTCGTCGAGCAGCTCGGCGCGGCGGCCCGGGGCGTACCGCTGCTGGTGGTGGCGACCGCGCGGCCGGAGCTGCGGGAGCGGCAGCCGGCCTGGACCGGCACGATCAGCGGGGCGATGTCGATCTCGGTGCCGCCCATGCACGACGCGGACATCGACACCCTCTACTCGCTGCTGCTCGGGCAGGCCGCGCTGCCGGCGGCGGCCCGTGAGCCGCTGATCGAGTTCGCCGACGGCAATCCGCTCTACGCCCAGGAGTACGCCCGGATGCTGATGGACGGCGGGCTGCTGGAGCCAACCGCCCGGTTCGCCCCGGCCGGCACCAGCGACATGCCGCGCACCGTCCAGGCCGTCATCGCCAACCGGCTCGACCTGCTCGACCCGGCGGACCGGGCGGTGCTCCAGGCCGCCGCCGTGGTGGGGGTGCAGTTCTGGCCGGTGCCGGTGGCGACCGCGCTGGGGCGGACGGTGGAGTGGGTGGAACGGGCGCTGGACCGGTTGCAGCGCCGGGACATGGTCTTCGAGCTGCCCGCCTCCACCATGGCCGGTCAGCCGGAGTACCGGTTCCGGCACATCCTGGTCCGCGACGTGTGCTACCAGCGGCTGCCCCGGGCGGAACGGGTGCTGCGCCACCAGCGCACCGCCGACTGGCTAGCCCAGCTCACCGACGCCGGGCAGCAGGACCTGGCCGAGGTGCTGGCCAACCACCGCTGGACCGCCCACGAGATCGCCCGGACGGTCGGACTGGACCCGACCCCGTACGCGGTGGCGGCCCGGACGGCGTTGCACCAGGCCGCCCGCCGGGCGTACGAGCTGCACGCGTTGGAGAACGCCGCGACGTTGGTCGGGCGGGCCCTGGCCGTCGGCGGGGACCCCGACCCGGGGCTGGAGCTGTTCGCCGCCGAGCTGGCCTTCTTCCGGGACGGGGACGCCTTCCTCGTCGACGGGGGGACCGAGGTGCTGGCCGGGCTCACCGAGCGGTTGGCCGCCGTCGGGGACCGTGCCGGCGCGGCCCGCGCCTGGACCCGGCTCGCCACCGCCGCCTGGAGCCGGGCCGACCGGTCCGAGACGCTGCGTTGCCTGGACCGGGCCAACGCGATCTACGCGGAGTTGCCGGAGTCCGAGGAGAAGGCGGAGGCCCTGCTGGAGCTGGCCCGGGTCCGGATGCTCAACGCCGAGACCGATCAGGCCTGCGTGGCGGCCCGCGCGGCGGTCGAGCTGGCCGAGCGGCTGCTGCTGCCCGAGGTACGCGCCAATGCGCGGATCACCCTGGCGGTGGCCCGGTACATGGCCGGCGAGCAGCAGGCGTACGCGGAGCTGGCCGAGGTCGCCGAGCAGTGCCGGGTGGACCGGTTGGCCAGCCGACGCCGGGCGGTACACAACCTGGCCTGGGCGGCGCAGGAGGAGGGTGACCTGGCCCGGTCAGCCGAACTGGTCGACGAGCAGCGCACGCTGGACCCGGGTGGCGGGCACAGCCTCGCGACCAGTTTCGCCGACAAGTGGGCCCGGGCGTACTACGCCGGCGACTGGGTGGCGGCGCTGGAGCTGGGCACCGAGTCGACCCGGCTGCCGACCGCCGAGTGGGACCTGCACATCGTCGCGATCTCGGGGTGGATGCGCGCCCTGCGCGCCGACGACCCGCCGACCCACCCGACGGCCCGCCCACCGGCTCGTCCTCCGGCCGGCCAGCCGGCTCATCCGCTGGTGCCGATCCAGCCCGGCCCGGCCGACGAGGGGCCCCGGGCGTCGGCCCCGACCCGCCACACGCCGAGCGGTCCCGGGACGTCCGGCCCGGAGGCACCCGACGCCGAGGCAGCCGGCCCGGGGTCGGGCGACGCCGGGGCGGACGATCACGATCTGGTGTCCCGGGCCCTGGTCGCGGCGCGGCGCAGCGGTTTCCACCGGGTGTTGCAGTCGACGCTGGCGCACGCCGCGCTCTGCCGGGCGGTCCGGGGCCGCCGGGACGAGGCGATGCGGCTGCTGGTGGAGTTGGACGAGGACTGGGGCCGGACCCGGATGATCCCGTTCGCCGAGTGGGTGCCGGCGGTCGGTCACGTCGCCGCGGTGCTCGGCCCGCAGGCCGCCCGGCTGGTGCACGACATGCTCGACCGGTCCCCCCGGATGACCCCCTGGGCGGAGGCCGCCGGGCAGGTCGCCGACGCCACCCTGGCGCTGGCCGACGGGGACGCCGAGCGGTCCGCCCGGCTGTTCCGCACGGCGGCGCAGAGCTACGCCCGGATGACCGACACCACGGACCACGTGCTGACCACCGCGCTGTCGGTGCGGGCGCTGGCCGTCGCCGACCCCGCCCAGGCGGCGGCCACCATCGACCGGGTACGCGACTTCGCCGATCGCAACGACGTGCCCGGTCTGCTCCGGCTCGCCACCCCGGCCCCCGCGACCTGACCCCGCCCACCACCCGCCCGGTCCGGGCCGACCCGGGCCAGGACGGGCCGGGCACCTTGATCGACTTGCTCGGGCCGTTCGCGGTACGGGGATACCCGGTGAAGTATTCCGTTTCGCGCCGGATGTGAGTTCTTGCAGACACTGCCCCGGAACGGGCCGCTGGAGAGCGTTCGGACCCGCCGCCGACGCGGGGCACCGGACCGCCGACGGGCAGGTCGACGGCGCCTCCCCCGGCAGCGGATGGCCCCGCCCCGCACGGCGCAACGACGCCCAGTTGCACTACCAGCCGGTACGGCCACGGTTCGCGGCCCCCCACCCGGGCCGGGACTCCCGGTCCGGAGAGTCCGACAGCTCGCCCGGGGCGGCCGGACGATCGTCCACGACGGTGACCGACGGGGACGCGGCCGGCCCGGAGCCGACGAACCACGAGCGGCACGCCACAACGCACTCCCGGAACGGGGTGCCGACGTGTCACGATTCAGAGCACGGCGTACGGGGCGCCGACACGACCGCACCGGGAGGTGCGCGGAGGAGGATGTCCGGTGTCAGCGGGTGGTGCCCGCCGGGGACGGCGGGACAACGGGCTCGACGCGAGCGAGTACGCCGTCGCGGGCGACGTCGATCCGCGCGTCGGCGAGCACCTGCTCGACGTGCTCGCCGCAGGCGGGATCGCCGCCTATCTCCAGCCCTCCGCCGACCTGAACCCGATCACCCGGACCACCACCGTGCCGTCCCGGCCGGTCGACCGGCTCTACGTGGACCGCTCGCACCTGACCACCGCCCGGGACTACCTCACCCAGCTCGCCGACGAGGCGACGCCGGAGCCGGCCCGGGCCGAGCCGGACGTCGACGCCGAGTGGGAACGCCTGGTCGCCGCCTTCCACACCGCCCCGACCGCCGGTAGTCATCCCTGGCCGGCCGCCGAGGACGTCGACGACGAGCCGACCGACCCGACCACCCGGGCCGGTGGATCGACGACCCGGGCCGACGAGCCGACCGGCCCGACCGCCACCGACGTGCGGCGGCTGCCGTACGCGGCTGACATCTCCGGCATCTCGGTGACCCCCCGGGGCCGGCAGGACGAGCCGTCGCTGCTGGACGGTCTGGACACCTTCGGGGCGGACCTGCCGGACGATCCGGAGGAGGGGTACACCCCGCCGCCACCCCCGCCGCTGCCCCGGATCTCCAAGTACGCGGTGGTCGGCGTGCTGGGGATCGTGCTCGGTTTCGTCCTGTTCCTCAATCCGTCGTTGCTGCCGGTGGACGCCTCGATGGTGACCCTGCTCGGTTTCACCGGCATCCTCGCCGGGTTCGTCACGTTGATCTGGCGACTGCGCCCCGGTGACGAGGACGACCACGACCCCGACGACGGCGCGGTCGTCTGAGTCCCCACCCCCTGCACATCACCGCCCCCGCCGTCGACCTTCGCCCGCATCCCGGGACACCGTCACCCCCACGCCGGGCGTAACAGTGGTGTAACTTACGGTCAGTAGGAATACCGCTGTAGGTCACTTCGCCCACCGACTGCCCGGTTGTTCCTTGCTCGCGTGGTCGGTCCCCTGCCGATCGGAATGCCCGAGATGCGACAGAGTTCCCTGGTGGTGGTCGCCAACCGGCTCCCCATCGACGACAGCGTGGCGCCCGACGGCGCCTGCGAGTGGCGCCGCAGCCCCGGCGGGCTGGTGAGCGCGCTGCACCCACTGCTCCGACAGACCCCGGCCACCTGGGTGGGCTGGGCCGGCGGCACCGGGCCGGCGCCCGTGCTGCCCGACGTGGACGGCGTGCACATGCAGACCGTCCCGCTCAGCGCCGACGACCTGCGCGACCACTACGAGGGCTTCGCCAACGCGACCCTCTGGCCGCTCTACCACGACGCCGTCGAGCAACCCGAATACCACCGCCGCTGGTGGGAGGCGTACCAGCGGGTCAACCAGCGGTTCGCCGAGGCGACCGCCGAGGTGGCCGACCCGGGCGCGGTGGTCTGGGTGCAGGACTACCACCTGCAACTGGTCCCCGGCCTGCTCCGCGAGCTACGGCCCGACCTGCGGATCGGCTTCTTCCTGCACGTGCCGTTCCCACCGCCGGAGCTGTTCATGCAGCTGCCCCGCCGGGCGGAGCTGCTACGTGGGATGCTCGGTGCCGACCTGATCGGTTTCCAGCGGGCCCAGGCGGCCCACAACTTCGCCCAGCTGGCCAGCAAGGTCCTCGGGCTGCCCGCCACCGACCGGCGGATCGGCGTGCAGGACCGGGTGGTGCGGATCGGGGCGTACCCGGTCTCGATCGACACCGCCGAGATGGCGGCGCTGGCCGGCCGGCCGGACGTCACCGCGCGGGCCCGCCGGCTGCGGCACGACCTGGGCGATCCCGAGCGGGTCATCCTCAGCCTCGACCGGATGGACTACACCAAGGGCATCGAGCAGCGGCTGAAGGCCTACAGCGAGCTGCTCGCCAGCGGTGACGTCAAGGTCCGCGACACGGTGCTGGTGCAGGTCGCCATGCCGAGCCGGGAACGTGTCGGCCAGTACCAGATCCTGCGCGAACGGATCGAACGCGAGGTCGGCCGGATCAACGGCGAGTTCGGCCGGGTCGGCGAGCCGGCCATCCACTACCTCACCCAGCCCTTCGACCGGGCCGAACTGGCGGCGCTCTACCGGGTCGCCGACGTCATGGCGGTCACCCCGCTGCGCGACGGGATGAACCTCGTCGCCAAGGAGTACGTAGCCGCCCGGGTCGACGACACGGGTGCGTTGCTGCTCAGCGAGTTCGCCGGAGCGGCGGCCGAGCTGGACCAGGCGTACCTGGTCAATCCGCACGACCTGGAGGGGCTCAAGCAGGGGATCTTGTCGGCGTTGCGGGCCGGGCCGGACGACGTCGGCGACCGGATGCGGGCGATGCGCGACCACCTGCACCGGCACGACATCCGGGCCTGGGCCCGCTCCTACCTCAGCGCCCTGGACGACACCGGCTCGCTGCTCACCCGGCTCAGCAGCACCGGCTGACCCGCCGCCGGCCCGGCTACCCCGGCAGGGTAGCCGGTGTCCGCCGAGCCGGCGAGCCGGCCACGGGGCGGCGGTCAGCGGCGGCCCGGCTCCTTGACCAGCCAGTCCAGGAGGGCGTCCAGCGGCTCCTGCCACCGGGTGTCCAGCATCAGGTCGTGGCCCATGCCGGGGAAGAGCAGCGGGGCCGCGCCGTACCTGCCGGCCGCCCGGGTCAGGGCGGCCGGCGGGACGACCCGGTCGTCCGGGCTGCCCAGCACCAGCACGGGTGGGTGACCCACCGCCGGCTCGGCCGGTCGGCCGGCGAGCAGCTGCCACTGGGCCCGCCGGTCGGCCCGCCCCAGCCGGGCCAGGTGCCGCCGGACGTCCGCGTCGGGCAGTTCCCGGCTGAACAGCTGCCGGCGGTGCAGCCGCAGCGCCCCGCCGAACAGGGCGGGCAGCGTGCCGACCGGGTTGGCGCGCAGCGCCGCGAGGGCCGTGGCCGGGCCACCGAGCACCGGCGCGACCAGCACCGCGGCCCGGGCCGGATACCGCGCCAACGCGTGCGACACCACCAACGCCCCGGCGCCGTGCCCCACCAGCACCGCCTGCCGCGGCAGCTCCGCCGCCGCCTGGACCACATCATGGGTGTACGCCCGCAGCGTCGCCCCCGGCGCAGGTTCGCTGCCGCCGTGCCCGCGCAGGCTCACCGCGTACGCGGGAAAACCGCGCGACGCGGCGTGCTCCAGCCAGTGCTCGGCGAACGCCCAGGCCCCGTGCCCGAACCCCGGGACGAACAGCAGCGGTGGGCATCCCTCGTCCAGCTCGGGCACGGCGCTGAGCACCTCCCGGCGGGCCGCACGGACCGGGTGCGCCCACTCCCGGCCCCGCAGGATCCGTACCCGCTCCTCGGTCGTCCCGCTCACTTGCCCTCCAAGTCGTCGAGGGCGCGCTGCACCGCGCGCAGGTAGTCGACGTGGCCCACCTCGAACCAGTGCCGGCTGCTGTCCTTGACCCTCCCGGCGTACCGCTCCCCCGCGCCGGCCGCCACCCGGGACGCGAAGGCGGCGGCCCGCTGCGGCCGGTCCCGACGCAACCGCAGCGACCGGGCGAAGAGCACCGTCTGCCAGTGCGCCAGGGTGAACAGGCCCGAGTCGGGCTGCAACAGCCCGGCCACCGCCAGGGTCGGGTGGCCCGGCGGGAAGGCGTGCAGCCAGAGCCGGGGCCGGCCGGAGCCGTCGGCGTCGCCGAGGATCTGCGGGTCGAGGAACTCGAAGCGGGGCAGGTAACCGGTGGCGAAGACGACCAGCTCGGGGTCGATCTCCCGGCCGTCGGTGAGGCTCACCCCGCCGGGATGGAACCGGGCCACCTCCGGGACCGGGGTGATCTCGCCGTGGCCGACGTAGTAGACTAGTTGGCTGTTGGCGATCGGGTGCGTCTCGTAGACCCGGTGGTCGGGCTTCGGCAGCCCGAACCGGGTCAGGTCGCCGACGGTCAGCCGCAGGGTCCGGTGGTAGAGCCACTGCCGCAGCCGCAGCGGCACCCGCCACGACAGCAGCGCGTCGTTGACCTGGTCGGCGGGGCGGCCGAGGACGTACTTGGGGGCGTACCAGTAGCCGCGGCGGGTGGAGTGCCAGCAGCGGGACGCCTGCTGGGCGGCCTCGACGGCCAGGTCACAGCCGGTGTTTCCGGCCCCGACCACCAGCACCCGCTTGCCGCGCAGCTGGGCGGGGTCCTTGTAGGACGAGGCGTGCATGACCTCGCCCCGGAACTCCTCCAGCCCTTCGTAGCCGGGCAGCTTCGGTGACCAGTTGTGCCCGTTGGCGACCAGCACGGCGGCGTACCGGGAGGTGCGTTCGGGGCCGTACCCGCCGGTGCTGCGGGTGGTGACGTCCCACCGGTCGCCGTCGACGGGTTCCACCCGGACCACCTCGGTGCCGAACCAGATGTGCCGGCGCAGGTCGAAGTGGTCGGCGTACCGCTCGAAGTAGGACAGCACCTGACCGTGGTGCGGGTAGTCCGGCCAGGAGTCCGGCATGGGGAAGTCGGGGAACTGGGTGAACGGCCGCGACGAGATGAGGTGGGTGCTGGCGTACACCGGGCTGCGGTCGTGCCGCCAGTTCCAGGCACCGCCGACGCCGGTTTCCCGTTCGTAGCAGTCGACGCCGAAGCCGTGTTCGGTGAGGTTCTTGACGGCGGTGAGGCCGCTGGCCCCGGCCCCGATCACGCAGACCGTGTCGCCCCGGTCGGAGACCGGCCGGCCGTCCCGGCTCGGGGCGGGCGTCGTGGTCTCCGGATCGGGCCGGCCGTGCTCGGTGGAGGAGGGCACCGGAAATCTCCTTTGATGCGGCCAGGTACGCCGGTTCGACGGGCATCCTCCCCGTACCCGCGTCCCGTTGTCCAGCCCGGCTCGCGGGGGCCCGGACCCGGCGACGGCTGCTCCCCGGCCGGCGGCGTCGGCCCGCCGGGGAGGCCTGCCGGCCGGTCAGCCGGCGGCGGGCAGCAGCAGGTCGACCAGGACCGGGAAGTGGTCGCTGGCCCGGCGGGTCGTCGGGGTGTCCACCACGTCGTAGCCGACGACCTCGACGCGTGGGTCGACGAAGAGGGCGTCGATGCGCCGGCGTGGGTTGGTGCACGAGTAGGTGTGCCGGTCGGCCGCGTCGGCGGCGACCGCGGCGTCGACGAGTCCGCTCGCGACGGTGCCCCAGGCCGGGCCGTCCGGGCCCTCGTTGAGGTCGGCCCCGAAGACCACCGGCAGGTCGCTCGCGGCCAGTTCCCGCTTGAGCAGCGCGGCCTGGCCGGGGCGTTCGGCCGGGTCGGTGGCCAGGTGCGAGCCGGCCAGCAGGAACCGGGCCCCGCCGACCTGACAGCGGGCGTACGCCGCGCCACGCAGGTGCCGGCCCGGGGTGAGCGGGAACCGTTGGCAGTGCGTCCCGGTCACCCGGACCCGCAGGCTGGTCAGCAGCAGGTTGCCCAGCGAGGGCAGGCCACCGGCGGCCACCACCAGGCCGAACGAGTCGGCGAGGGTGGCGGACTTCTGCCGCCACCGGAACCGGCGCGGCGCCTCCTGCACGATCACCACGTCCGGGGCGGCCTCGCGGACCACGCTGGCCAGCGCCGCGGTGTCGTCGCGCTGGCTGTGGATGTTGTACGACACCACCCGCAGCGGCACCCGGGCGGCGTCGGTCGGGGCGGCCCCGGCGGGGGCACCCGACCCGGCGGCCCCGGCGGCGGCGGGCCTGGCGGCGGTAGGGCTGGTGGGGCCGGCGGCGGCCGGGTCCGGCGGTGCGGCGGTCACCGGCGGCGGGCCAGGTCGGCGGCGCCGATGACGCCGGCGGTGTTGCCCAGCTCGGCGGGGCGCACCTGCGCCACCGGGAGTCGGCTGCGCTGGGCCAGCGCGTCGGCGAAGGACCGCCGGGTCGGGCCGAGCAGCAGGTCACCGGCGTCCACCACGCCGCCGCCGACCACCAGCACCTGCGGGTCGAGGATCTGGGCCATGTCGGCGAGGCTGGTGCCGAGCCAGCGGCCGATCTGGGCGAACGCCTCGGCCGAGATCGGGTCGCCGGCCTGCGCGGCGGTGGTGACCATCGGCCCGGTGATCGCCTCGGCCTCGCCACCGGCCAGCTCCAGCAGGGCGGTGGCCCGCTGCGGCTCCTGTCGGGCGCCGGCCCGGGCGAACCGGACCAGGGCGCTGCCGCTGGCGTACTGCTCGATGCAGCCGAGCCGGCCGCAGCCGCACTGGTGGCCGTCGGGGACGGTGAGCATGTGGCCCAGCTCGGCGGCGATGCCGTTGGCGCCACGGACCAGCTCACCGCCGAGCACGATGCCGCCGCCGACACCGGTGCCGATGGTGAACATGACCATGGAGTCGTCGGCGTCGCGGGCCGCGCCGTGCCGGAACTCGGCCCAGGCCGCCACGTTGCCGTCGTTCTCGACGATCACCGGCAGCCCGGTGGCGGTGCTGACGTAGTCGCGCAGCGGTTCGTCGCGCCAGGCCAGGTTGGGGGCGAAGAGGACGGTGGAGCGGGAGGCGTCGATCCAGCCGGCCGCGCCGATCCCCACCGCGTCCACCTGGTGGCCGGTGGACAGCTCGGTGACCAGCTCGATGATGACGTCGCGGGTCTTGCCGACGTCGTCCGCGGGGGTGTCCCGCCGGGCCTGCACGAGAACCCGGCCGGTGTCGTCCACGACACCGCCGGCCACCTTCGTGCCACCGACGTCGACTCCGATGGTCAGCGTCACCGCGGCCACTCCCCTCTGCTGTGCTGCCCGGCATCGACCGAAACAGGCCGTACGCTGCCGGGATGTCCGGTGGTCAGGCCCCGTCGCCTGGTGCGTCCCCGTCCACGCCGGCCGGCGCGCGCGAGGCGGGCACCACGTGACCGTCGGCCGTGGGCCGGACCTGCTGGGCCGGCGCGGCCGGCCCGGCGTCGTCGACGGGCGGTGCGGCGACGGCCGGTGCGACCGCGTCCTCCGCCCGGGTGGCGGCGGACCAGACGTCCCGCTCCGGCGCCGACGCAGAATCATGCCCGGTGCGGGTGGCCTCGCGCCACACATGATCGGCCTCGGAATCGGAAGGGCCGCCCCGACCTGTCGTCGCGCTGGCGTCACCGGGCGTCCCGTGGGATGCTTCCCCGCCTGCGGGCGGGGCGAACGCCCGCATCAGGCTGGCGATTCCGGCGGCCAGGTCCCCCGCGCCGGTGGCGAGCCGCTCGGCGAACTCGGGACTGGGATCGCGCAAGGCGGTGACAGCCCGGCAGATCGGACAGATGCAGCACTCGGGTGATCCGGTGGCGAAACCCTCCGCCCGGTGGGTGCCGGCGGTCGGCCGGGCCGCGCCGGCACTGTGACCGAGGACACCCGAGACGATCCCACCGAGCGGACCCCACGGTCCCGTCCCCGACCCGGTGCCGGCGGAGGCCAGCCGGGCCGTCGCGAGCAGCGTGGCGACCAGCCGTTCCGCTTCCTCCCGGGCCGAGCCCGGTTCCGTTGCGCCCATGGTCGGCTCCTCCGTCGTGTCGCCGGCCGTTGTGTCGCTACGCCGCACCGGGTGCTTCTACCCGGCGCTTGAGCTGCTTCAACGCCGTATCCATGATCATTTTCTCGGCTTTGCGGCGAAACATGCCGAGCATGCCCACCGACAACTCGACCTCAAGCGTGTAGGTCACCGTGCAGGTGCCGTCCGGGTTGCCGACCAGGTCGTACGAGCCACGCTGGGTCTTCTGCATCTTCGAGGGTGCCACCAGGTGCCACTCGACGCGGGAGAGGTCCTCGGCGTACTCGTAGGCCAGCACGTACTCGTCGGCCATCACCCCGGCGTCGATGGTGAACCGGACCTGGCTGGCGTAGCCGTCCTCGTACTCCTCGACGACCTCGGCCCGACGCACCGCCTCGGTCCACCGGGGGTAACTCGCGAAGTCACAGATGACCGCCGCCACCCGGTCCGGTGACGCGCCGATGATGATCGACTGGGTGGAGGAGTCCGCCATGGGGGGAGGCTACCCGCCGCCTCCGCCGGCCGCCCCGCTCCACCCCCGAAGCCGGGTCCCGGGCCGCCCCGCAGCGGGGCCGGGGGTGGCCCGCCGCGGGCTCCCGGGCCGTCCCCGACGGGGTCCGGGCCGGTGGGGCGGGCAACCTGCCTGGGGCGTTCGGTGGGCCGGCCGGGTAGGTTTCGACCATGCCGGCCCGAGGTCGGCCCGGCCAGTGCGAGCACGAGGGAGTGCAGGTGCGCGAGTTCTCCGTTCCGCCGATCGTCAGCATCGGCGACGCGGCAAACCTGACCGACCCGGTCTGGGACAACGCCGAGGCGGCCCCGGACGCGGTGCAGTTCGTCCGGCCCGCCGCCGACGGCAGCGCCGGGACCGACGTCACCTGCCGGCAGTTCCGCGACGAGGTCGTGGCGGTCGCCCGGGGCCTGGCCGGCGCGGGGGTGGCCCCCGGTGACCGGGTCGCCCTGATGAGCCGCACCCGCTACGAGTGGACCCTGCTCGACTACGCCATCTGGGTGGCCGGCGCGGTCACCGTCCCGATCTACGAGACGTCCAGCGCCGAGCAGGCCGCCTGGATCCTCGCCGACTCCGGCGCGGTCGCCGTGGTGGTGGAGACCAACAGCCACGCCACCCTGGTCGCCGGGGTCCGCGACCGGCTGCCCGAGCTGCGCGACGTCTGGCAGATCGAGCTGGGTGGGGTGAACGAGATCGTCGCCGCCGGAGCGTCGGTCGACCCCGCCGAGATCGAGCGCCGCCGCACCTCGGTCAGCGCCGACGACGTCGCCACGATCATCTACACCAGCGGCACCACCGGCCGCCCCAAGGGCTGCGTGCTGACCCACCGCAACATGTACGCCGACATCGCCAACGCGGTGCCGGTGCTGCCGAACCTGTTCCGGCCGGGGGCCTCGACCCTGCTGTTCCTCCCCCTGGCACACGCCTTCGCCCGGCTCATCCAGATCGGGGTGGTGCAGGCCCGGGCCACGATGGCGCACTGCGCCGACACCCGGGACCTGGTCGCCCAGCTCCAGGAGTTCCGGCCGACGTTCGTGCTCTCGGTGCCACGGGTCTTCGAGAAGGTCTACAACGGCGCCCGGCAGAAGGCCCAGGCCGACGGCAAGGGCGCGATCTTCGACCGGGCGGAGAAGGTCGCCATCGCCTGGAGCGAGGCGCAGGAGACCCCGGGAGGTCCCGGGTTCGCGCTGCGCGCCCAGCACGCGGTCTTCGACCGGCTGGTCTACCGGAAGCTGCGGGCCGCCCTCGGTGGCCGGTGCCGGGACGCGATCTCCGGCGGCGCCCCGCTCGGCGCCCGGCTCGGGCACTTCTTCCGGGGCATCGGGGTGACCATCTGCGAGGGGTACGGCCTCACCGAGACCTCCCCCGCCGCCGCGGCCAACCTGCCCACCGGCACGAAGATCGGCACCGTCGGCCGGCCGCTGCCCGGCGTGACCATCCGGATCGCCGACGACGGCGAGATCCTGATCGCCGGTGACCTGATCTTCCAGGGCTACTGGAAGAACGAGTCGGCCACCGCCGAGGCGCTCGTCGACGGCTGGTTCCGCACCGGCGACCTGGGGCACCTCGACGACGACGGTTTCCTCAGCATCACCGGCCGCAAGAAGGAGATCATCGTGACGGCCGCCGGCAAGAACGTCGCCCCGGCCGTGTTGGAGGACCAGGTCCGGGCGCATCCGCTGGTCAGCCAGTGCGTGGTGGTCGGTGACCGGCAGCCGTTCATCGCCGCCCTGGTCACCGTCGACGAGGAGGCCCTGCCGAAGTGGCTGGCCGGGCACGGACTGCCCGAGGACACCCCGGTCGAACAGCTCGTGACGCACGACGGGCTGCGGGCCGAGATCCAGGGGGCGGTGGACACCGCAAACCTGGCCGTCTCCAAGGCCGAATCGATCAAGGTGTTCCGCATCCTGCCCCGCGACTTCACCGAGGCGACCGGCGAGCTGACCCCCTCACTCAAGGTCAAGCGGCAGGTCGTGCACAAGTCGTACGCGGCCGAGATCGCGGAGATCTACCAAGGCTGACTACGATCCGTCACGTGTCCGCCTCCACAGCTGTCCGCCCCCAGACGCGACCCGTCGCCGCCGCCGCGCGTGCGGTGATGCTCGCGCTGGTCGGCGCACTGACCCTGATCGCCACCGGCGATCCCGCCCAGCTCTGGTGGATCGCCCTGTTGGCGGTCGCCGGCGCACCCGCCCTGCTGGCCCCCGATCACCGGTTGATCGGCCCGTTGAGCCGGCTCGCCGAGGCGGTGGTGATCGGGCTGGCCGCCAGCCAGGTCGCCGTCTCCTCCACCCTCGGCTCGTCGGTCGGCGGGCTGGGCGCCTCGGCCGTACTGCCCTATCTGGCGGTGCCGGTGACGGTCACCGCGCTGCGCCGGCAGTTCCGTGAGGGGGCGGTGCTGCTCGGGGTCACCGCCGCCACCCTGGTGGTCGCCGGTGGCTTCACCGAGGTCGACGGCGGGCGGCAGTTGGGCCAGCCGGGCTACCTGGCGGTCTGCGCGCAGTGGTTGATCCTCGCCGGGCTCGGCCTCTACGCCGCCGGCACGCTGCACCAGGTGATGCGGGTCCGGGCCGAGGGCAAGCCCCAGCCGTACGCCGAGGCGACCCGGCTGCTGACCCAGCTGCGCACGGTCGCCCGGCAGCTGCCCGGGGCCACCCTCGATCCGGGCGGTATCTCCGAGCACCTGCTGGAGGAGCTGCGGACCGTCGCCCCCGTCAACCGGGGCGCGGTGCTGTCGGCCAGCGGCGGCGGGCGGTTGGTGGTGCTCGCCCAGATCGGCGTGGACCGGGTCGACTGGGAGACGACGCTGGACTCCGACTCGGCGATCGCCGACGCCTGGGCCAGTCAGCAGCCCCAGACCGCGGCCCGGTCGCAGGCCCGCTCGCACACCGGCGGGGACGTCTCGTCGCTGATCGTTCCGCTGGTCGCCGGGGTCCGTACGGTCGGTCTGGTGGTGCTGGAGGCGGACGCGGCACACGCGTACCCGCCGCCGGTGGTGTCCCGGGTGACCGCGCTGACCGGTCCGGCGGCGCTGCGGCTGGAGGCGGCGCTGCTCTTCGACGACGTGCGGTCGCTGGCCACCAACGAGGAGCGCCAGCGGCTGGCCCGGGAGATCCACGACGGGGTGGCGCAGGAGCTGGTGATGGTCGGCTACGGCATCGACAACGCGCTGGCCTACGTCGACGAGGACCCGAAGGAGACCGCCGAGGCGCTGCGCACCCTGCGCGGCGAGGTGACCCGGGTGATCACCGAGCTGCGGTTGAGCCTGTTCGAGCTGCGCAGTGAGGTGGACCGGCACGGCGGCCTGGCGGCGGCGATCGCCGAGTACGCCCGGACCGTGGGTTCGGCCGGCGGGCTGCGGGTGCACCTGTCGCTGGACGAGTCGACCGCCCGGCTGCCGGCCGCCACCGAGGCCGAGTTGCTGCGCATCGCGCAGGAGGCGGTGACCAACGCCCGCAAGCACGCCGGGGCGTCGAATCTCTGGGTCACCTGCGAGGTGGACCCCCCGTACGCGCAAATTGAAGTGTCGGATGACGGTCACGGCATCGGTGACCAGCGCACCGACGGTCACTACGGCCTTGCGATCATGGCGGAGAGGGCGGAACGTATCCGGGGCCGGTTGGAGATCAGTCCCCGGCAACCCAGTGGTACGACCGTGGCGGTGGTGGTGGGTTCGTCGCCCCGGCGCGATAACGTGCGTGGCAGCGCAGCAGCAGAAGTGGAGTAATTCGAGGATGACCACAAGCCCGACACCGGCCACCCGTACCAAGGTCCTCCTTGTCGACGATCACGACCTGATCCGCAAGGGGCTGCGGCACGCCTTCGAGCGTGACCGTCAGTTCGAGGTCGTCGGCGAGGCCGCCACGGCGGCGGAGGGCGTGCGCCAGGCCGGCGCGCTGCAACCGGACGTCGTGATCATGGATCTGCGGCTTCCCGACGGCAGCGGCCTGGAGGCCACGCGGGCGCTGCGCAAGTCCAGTGCGTCGATGGGCATCGTGGTGCTCACCATGTACGCCGGTGACGACCAGCTCTTCGGCGCGTTGGAGGCCGGGGCGAGCGCGTTCGTGCCGAAGACCGCGCCGGCCGACGAGGTGGTCGCCGCCGCCCGGCACGCCGCCTCCTCGCCCAGCGCGTTCACCGCGGCCGACCTGGCCGAGGCGATGAAGCGTCGGCTGGCCCCGTCCGGCCCGCAGCTCTCCCCCCGCGAGGGCCAGGTGCTGCGGCTGCTCGCCGACGGCATGAGCGTGGCCGGCATCGCCAAGCAGCTCTTCGTCAGCGAGTCCACCGCCAAGACCCACATCTCCAAGCTCTACGAGAAGCTGGGTGCGGCCAACCGGGCGCAGGCGTTGATGACCGCCCTGCGGTTGGGTCTGCTCGAGGCGCCGGACGCCCCGAAGTTCTGAGCGGGTCCCCACCCGCAGGCCGGCAGGCCCGGATCCCTCGTCGGACCGGGCCTGCCGGGCGATCCACAGGTTTCGATTGCACCCGGTGAGGGGATGATCGCGCACAGATCGCGGTCTTTGCACCTGGGCAACGGGCGGGCACAATACCCGGGTGAACCGCGCAGGCGACGACCCACGTGGTGATACTCGACAAAGGGGTTGGGGATGCAGCGACCGGACTGGGCACCCGACGACATCGACGTCGAACGCCCCAGCGTCGCCCGCATGTACGACTACTACCTCGGCGGCTCGCACAACTTCGCCGCCGACCGGGTCGCCGCCCGGGCGATGGTCGAGGCGGTTCCCGACGCGCCGCTGATGGCCCAGGCCAACCGGGCGTTCCTGCGCCGGGTGGTGCAACATCTCATCGACGCCGGCATCCGGCAGTTCCTCGACATCGGCTCCGGCATCCCCACCGTCGGCAACGTGCACGAGATCGCCCAGCGGGCCGCCCCGGACGCCCGGGTGGTCTACGTCGACGTCGATCCGGTCGCCGTGGCGCACAGCCAGGAGATCCTCGCCGGTAACCGCAACGCCACCGTCGTCCGGGAGGACCTGCGCCGGCCGGAGGCGATCCTGACGCACCCCGAGGTGACCCGGCTGATCGACTTCTCGCAGCCGGTGGCCGTGATGGTGGTGGCGGTGCTGCACTTCATCCCGCACTCCGATCATCCCGAGCAGACCCTGCGGACGTTGCGCGCGGCGCTGGCCCCGGGCAGTTACCTGGTCCTCTCCCAGGCCAGCGACGACACCCGGGGCGGGGCGGAACGGGTCGAGGCGGAACGGGTCTACCGGCGTACCGACAATCCGCTGTGCATCCGCAGCCGGGCCGAGCTGACCGAGTTCTTCGACGGTTTCACGCTCGTCGACCCCGGGGTGGTCTGGGTGCCGCAGTGGCGACCCGAGACACCGGAGAGCGCCGAAGACGCCGAGCAGGCCGTCTTCCTGGGTGGCGTCGGGCGTCTCGATGGGTGAGCCGGCGGCGTCCGGGGCGTCCTGCCCGGGCACCTTCGCCCGGGCCTGGGCCAAGGCGGTCTCCGGCACCAGCTACCTGCCGATGACCCAGGCCCAGCTGGAGGAGCTGCTGCAACGGCTCACCCACCGGTTGGCCGCCGCGCTGCGGGCCGAGCCGTTCGACCCGCGCGTCGGCCACCAGGTGGGCGCGGAGCTGGTGGCCGCGCACATCGCCTCGGCCGAAGGGCTGGGGCGCACCGTCGAGGTCATCCAGCTGCGCCTGCTGCGTGATCTCGGCCTCGTCGGCGACGACATCTCCGACCGGCTGGCCCGGCTGCTCGCCACCATCACCACCGGGTACGCCCGCGCGCTGCGTGACCGGACGCTCGACGAGCAGGAGTCGATCCGGCGGGCCGCGATGGTGGCCCGCGCACAGGCCGAACGGGCGCTGCGCGACAGCGAGTCCCGGTTCCGCCACCAGGCCACCCACGACCCCCTCACCGACCTGCCCAACCGCACCCTGTTCACCGAACGGCTCGCCGCCGCCATCAACGCGCCGGGGCGGGGCGCCGACCGGGTCGGGGTCTGTTTCCTCGACCTCGACCGGTTCAAGGTGGTCAACGACTCGCTCGGGCACCAGCTCGGCGACGCGCTGCTGGTGCAGATGGCGCAACGGCTGCGTCGGGCGCTCGGCGAGCACCTGGTGGCCCGGCTGGGCGGCGACGAGTTCGTGATCCTGGTCGAGCGGACGGGCGGCACCGACGACGTGGTCAAGGCGGCCGAGGCGGCGCTGGCGGCGGTCAGCGAACCGGCCCTGGTCGACGGGCACGAGCTGAGCGTCACGGCCAGCGTCGGCATCGTGGAACGACCGGTCGCCGGCACCACGCCCGGCGAGTTGATGCGGGCCGCCGACAGCACCCTGCACTGGGCCAAGGCGGCCGGCGGTGCCCGGTGGGCGCTGTTCGACCCGGCCCGGCACCGCACCGAACTGGCCCGGTACGCCCTGTCGGCGGCGATCCCCGCCGCCCTGGACCGGGGTGAGTTCTTCCTGGACTACCAGCCGTTGACGTCGCTGCGCGACGGCACCCTGCTCGGGGTGGAGGCGCTGGTCCGCTGGCGGCACCCCGAGCTGGGGGTGCTGCGCCCGGACAGCTTCATCGGGCTGGCCGAGGAGACCGGGCTGATCGTCCGGCTGGGCGGCTGGGTGCTCGCCGAGGCGTGCCGGGAGGCGGAGAGCTGGGGTGCCGACGGTGGGCCGGCGCCGTTCGTCAGCGTCAACCTCGCCGTCCGGCAGGTCAACCGCCCGGACCTGGTGCAGGAGGTACGCGGCCTGCTGGCGCAGACCGGCCTGCCACCGCAACGGCTCCAGCTGGAGATCACCGAGAGCACGATGATGAGCGCCGGCGCGGAGGACCCGGTCCGGGCCCTGCGGGCGCTCAACGACCTGGGCGTGCGGATCGCCATCGACGACTTCGGCACCGGTTACAGCAACCTGGCCTACCTGCGGGACCTGCCGGTGACCGAGCTGAAGATGGCCGGCGAGTTCGTGACCGGGCTGCGTGCCCCGCAGGTCGACCCGGCGAGCCGTACGGACGAACGGATCCTGGCCTCGCTGGTGTCGTTGGCCCACGCGTTGGACCTGACCGTCACCGCCGAGGGGGTGGAGACCGCCGACCAGGCCGACCTGCTGCGCGCCATCGGCTGCGACGCCGGCCAGGGCTGGCACTTCGGCCGGCCCGCCCCCGCCGCCCGCATCCTCGAACAGATCCGCTGACCCGCCGACCGGGGTGACCGGCCGGGCACCTGCCGCTGCGGCGACGCCGGCCGGGCCACACCGGTGGGCGGTCAGTGCCGGTTCAGCCGGGTGCGGTGGTGCCGGTGAGCAGGTCGGTGAGTCGTCGGGCCTGGGTCTCCCAGCGCCACTCCTTCTCCACCCAGGCTCGGCCGGCCGCACCGAGCTGGCGGGCCAGGTCCCGGTCGGCGAGCAGGGTGGCCACCCGGTCGGCGAGTTGGGCGACGTCACGGCCCGGGACGACGTATCCGGTCTCGCCCTCGCGGACCGCGTCCGGTGCGCCGCCGGAGTCACCGGCCACCACCGGCAGCCCGGTCGCCGACGCCTCCAGGTAGACGATGCCCAGCCCCTCGACGTCCAGGCCCCGGTTGCGGGTGCGGCAGGGCATCGCGTAGACGTCACCGGCCGCGTAGTGGGCGGGTAGCGCCTCCCACGGCACCGAGCCGGTGAACACCACGTCCCGTTCGACACCGGTGGACCGGGCCAGCTTCTCCAGCGTCGCCCGGTAGGGCCCGCCCCCGACCACCAGCAGCGCCGCGTCGGGCACCCGGCGGCGGATCGCCGGCAGGGCCCGGATCAGCGTGTCCTGGCCCTTGCGGGCGACCAGCCGGGAGACGCAGACCACCACCGGCCGGTCGGTCAGCCCGAGCCGGGCCCGCACCGGTGCGCCGTCCACCGCCGGGTGGTAGGTGTCCACGTCCACCCCGGGGGCGAGCCGGTGCAGCTCGGTGACGCCGTGCAGGGCGCGCTCCAGGCGTACCCGGGTGTAGTCGCCGAGGTAGGTGACCACGTCGGTGTGCCGGCCGATCCGGCGCAGCGCGGCGCGGGCCCCGGGCAGGGTCGCCCAGCCGGCCTCGTGGCCGTGGGTCAACGCGACCGCCCGACGGATGCCGGCGCGTCGCCGCAGCCCCCCGGCGAGCAGGCCCAGCGGGGCGGCGGCACCGAACCAGACGGTGTCGCAGCCGTGCTCGCGGGCCAGCCGGGCAGCCCGGCGGGCGACCCGTGGGGTGGGCAGCAGCACCCGGGTGGCGTCCCGGATCACCGGGAAGGGTTGCGCGGCGTCGAACTCGGCGGTGTCGCGCCAACTGGAGGCGTAGACCACCACCGACCCGGGCGGCTGACGGACCGCCAGGTGGTGCACGAACGACTGGATGCCGCCGGGTCGGGGCGGGAAGTCGTTGGTGATCAGCAGGGTGCGGCTCATCGACCGACCTCCCGGGCGTAGGCACGGGCGGCGGCCATCCGCTCCACCGTCGAAGGATGCGACGCCGCCCAGAGGTACTCCCAGCGGGGCGGGTCCGGGTCGGCCCGGTTGACCCCGGCGAGCCGGCGTTGCATCGCCTCGAAGGTGGCCGGGTCACCGGTGAGCGCCAGGGCGTGCGCGTCGGCCCGCGCCTCGACCCGACGCGACATCAGCGCCTGCACCGGGCCGGCGACCAGCCCGACGACCGTCACCAGGGCGATCAGCAGCGCGAACGCCCGGGGCTCGGCGATCGAGTCGACGCCGGCCCGGCGCAGCAGTGGCGTCCAGGAGCCGAGCAGGTAGAGCGCGACCACCGCGGCGGCGGCACCGAGCGCGCCGGTCACCGTGCCGGTCCACACGTCCCGGTCCTTGGCGTGGCCCAGCTCGTGCGCGACGACGCTGGTCACCTCGGCCGGGGTGGCCTCGCGCAGCAGGGTGTCGTAGACCACCACCCGCCGGGTCGGCCCCAGCCCGGACACGTACGCGTTGACCGCCGTGGTGCGCCGGGAGGCGTCGGCGACCAGCACGTCCCGCACGGGTACGCCGTCGCGGGCGGCCAGCGCGGTCAGCTCGGTGCGCAGCGGCCCCTGCTCCATCGGGGTGAACCGGTTGAACACCGGCTCCACCAGCACCGGCAGCACGAAGGAGAGCAGCACCACCAGCCCGGCCGCGCCGGCCGCCCCGAACGCCCACCACCAGCGCGGGGCCAGTCGGGTGACGGTGTAGAAGCCGAGCAGCACGGTCGCGGCGAGCACCGCGCTGAGGGCGTACGACTTGAGCAGGTCGACCGTCCAGCCGCCCCAGCCCTGGGTGCTCAGCCCGTAGCGGGTCAGCACCGACTGCCGCCAGGCGGCGAAGGGCAGGGTGAGCAGGTCGGCGACGAGCACCACGGCGATCCCGCCGAGCACGGCGCGGGCGATCCAGTGGTCACCGAACGGCCGCCCGGCCAGCTCGACCAGCCGGGCACCGAGCGGGGTCAGCCCGAGCAGCAGCGCCACCAGCAGACCGACGGCCAGCCCGGTGTAGCGGCCGGGGCGCAGGGCCGCCTGCAACGCCCGGCCCCGGGCCACCTGGTCGGCGGGCAGGTCGCGCAGCGCGGCGAGCTGGTCGGAGCGGGGTGCCGGGGGGCGGCTCCACGGGACCAGCAGGGCCGCGACGACGAGCAGGGCCAGCACCAACGCCGCCAGGGTGAGCACCGCCCAGCCGCGCGGGGTCACCTCGACACCCCGGGGGCGGGCCTGCGGGTGTGGCGTCGTACCCGTGTCATGCCGCCGCTCCTCCCGCCGTGAGCGCCCATCCTATGGCCCGCCGACGTGGCTCCGCCGCGGTGTCCACCCACCGCCGGTCCGGCGCGACGGCGGCGGTCAGGCGACCCGGCGGCGGCGGGCGGGGCGGACGGTCTCGTGGGCCAGCACCTCCACCTCGAAGCCGGAGCGGGTGAGCACCTCGATGGCCCGGTGCTCGGCGGCACCCAGGCCGGCGGCCGGCGAGTCGGTGTCGAGCAGGGCCGTCACCAGGCAGCCGGCGCAGCCCGCGCCCCGGACCCGGCAACCGTCGCAGTCGATGAGCATCGTGCCTCCTGACGCAGTGCGGCGTCGGGCGGAAACCCTCGTCACCACCCGAGCACCGTCGGTCAGGTCGGACACTAACCATCGGGTACGACACAATCGGACAACCGGTGATCAACCAGGGTCGAACCGGTGGAGAGTGGCGTCGAAGCGTGCAGAACGTCACACGGAGCATCGGCGACTCCCCGGTGACGGACCGGGCTCGACGTGCAGCGGGGTCAGCCCCCGGCGGTGACCGCGGTGGCGGTGACCGTGCCGTCGGTCGCCGGGCCGCCCTGCACGGTGACGCTCTGCCCGGCCTTGAGGGCGCTCAACTTGCTGGCCTTGGCGGTGCGGACCGCGGTGGTGTCGGTGGTGCGCACGGTGAGCACGGTGCCGTCGGCGGTCTCCACGTAGAGCGTTGCGCCGTCGACCAACTTCACCGTGCCGCTGGTCGTCGCCGCAGCGGTCGCGCCACCGGGCTGACCTGCGCCGCCCGGCCCGACGCCGCTCTGGCCACGCCCGCCGGCACCGGGGAAGGCGGTGGGCACACCACCCGGGAACCCGGCCCGCCCCGACCCGGCGGTGATCGACTCCCCACCACCCCAGCGCTGCTGCACGTGAACCCCGGCCAGGAAGCCGGCCAGCACCAGCACCAGCACACCGAGCGCCAGGGTGGTCCGGTTCCACAGGCGGCGCGGTGCCGCTGCGGCGAGCGCGGCGGTCAGCTCGCGGTCCGGAACATCCGCCGGGGCCGGCGGCGGGTCGTCGACCCGGTCGAAGATGACGGTGTCGCTGCTGTCCATGTCGGTTCCTCGCATGTCGGCCTACTCGTAGCGCAGGGCGTCGATGGGGCGCAGCCGGGCCGCCCGGGCCGCCGGAAGACCGCCGAAGAACAGGCCGATCGCGACCGAGACCCCGAGGGCCAGCCCCACCGAACTGGGCACGATCACCGGGTGGACCCCGACGATGGTGAACCGGGCACCGATCAGGGCCGCCGCCACCCCGAGCGCCCCACCGAGCAGGCTCAGCAGGGTCGCCTCCACCAGGAACTGGGTCAGCACCGTACGCCGACGGGCACCCAGCGCCTTGCGGATGCCGATCTCCCGGGTCCGTTCGGTCACCGTCACCAACATGATGTTGGTGATGCCGATGCCACCGACCAGCAGGCTGATCGCGGCCACCGCGCCCAGCAGCACGGTGAAGGTGTCGGCCGTCTCGGACTGGGTCTGCAACAGCTGCGCGGCGTTCTGGATCCGGTACGGGGTGCCGCCCGAGGCCGACGTCGGCAGGCGCTGGGCGAGCACCGTGGAGATCTGCCCCTGCGCCGCCGACACGCGGGCCGGATCACCCGCCTCCACCAGGATCGAGCTCAGCGACCCGTACCCGGTGAGCACCTCGCGTACCGCCCGCAGTGGCGCGATCGCGGTGTCGTTGGCGTCCTGGAAGCCGGTCGAGGACTTCGCCGCCAACACCCCGACCACGGTGAACAGCGCGCCGCCCGCGGTGACCTGCCGACCCACCGGGTCCACCCCGGCGAACAGCTCGTCGGCCACGGTCCGGCCGAGGACCACCACCCGGCGGCCCTGCGCCTCGTCGTCGGCGCTGAACGCCGTGCCACTGGCCAGCGGCGAGTTCGACGCGGCGAACCAGCTCGGCCGGGTGCCCACGAACTGCGGCACCTCGTGGTCGGCCCCCTCGAAGGTCAGGATGGTGCTCGTGGTCGCCAGCGGGGAGACCGACCGTACGTCGGGCGCGAGCACCGGGTCGGCGAGCGCGTCGGCGACCTCGAGGGTCAGCCCGCCGCCGCTGCCGCCCCGGTTGGTGCCGGTGACGGTCAGCGTGTTGGTGCCCAGCGCCTCGATCCGGTCGTTGACCGCCTGGGCCGAGCCGTTGCCGACCGCGACCAGCAGGATCACCGCGGCGACACCGATCAGGATGCCGAGCATGGTCAGCGCCGAGCGCAGCTTGTTGGCGGCCACGCCGCGCAGCGCGAACCGGACGGTCTCGGTGAGGCTCACCGGCCCGCCCCCGGCACCGCGTGCCGCCCGCCCTGCCGGACGTCCGAGCGGACCTGACCGTCGAGCAGCCGGATCAGCCGCCCGGCGCGGGCACCCACCTCCGGCTCGTGGGTGATCAGCACGATCGTCCGCCCGGCCGCGTTGAGCTGGTCGAAGACGGCCAGGATGTCCTCGGTGGACGTGCTGTCGAGGTTGCCGGTCGGCTCGTCGGCGAGCACCAGGGCCGGCTCGGTGACCAGCGCCCGGGCCACCGCGACCCGCTGCTGCTGACCACCGGAGAGCTGGTTGGGCTGGTGGTCGGCGCGATCGGCCAGCCCCACCGCGTCCAGCGCGGCGAGCGCCCGCTGCCGCCGCCGGCCGGCCCGCACCCCGGCGTACGCCAGCGGCAGCTCGACGTTGGCCAGCGCACTGGTCCGGGGAATCAGGTTGAACGCCTGGAAGACGAAGCCGATGAGGCGGTTGCGGACCAGGGCGAGCTGACGGTCGGCGAGGCTGCCCACGTCCACCCCGTCCAGCAGGTACTGCCCGTCGGAGGGCACGTCGAGGCAGCCGAGGATGTTCATCAGGGTGGACTTGCCGGAACCGGAGGAGCCCATGATGGCCACGTAGTCACCGGCGTTGACGGCCAGCGAGACCCCGCGCAGGGCGTGCACGGCGGACGGGCCCTCGCCGTACACCTTGGTCAGCATCCGGACGTCCAGGACCGGCCGGCGCGCGGTTACCGGGGTCGTCACCGGGTTCCGTTCCCGCCCCGGGTGCCGCCGCCGGGGCCGGCACCCCCGCCGGGCAGGCCACCGCCCGGGAAGCCACCCCCGCCGGGAAGCCGACCGCCGCCGGGGATTCCGCCGTTGGTGCCGCCCGTGCCGGTGCTCTGCGGCAGCACCACCCGCTCCCCCTCGGTCAGCCCCGAGGTGACCTCGTACGCCTGGTCGCCGGTGAGACCCACGGTGACCCGCCGGCTCTCCTGCCCCGTCTCGGTGAGCACGGTGGCGGTGCGCCGGTCGCCGGTGCCGCTGATCGCCGCCGAGCTGACCGTGAGGACGTCCGCGGCGGTGCCGGTGACCACCGAGACCCGGACGGTCTGCCCCGGCCTGGCCTCGGCGGGCAGCTCGTCGACGCTGACCGTGACGCCGTAGGTGACCACGTTGTTGGTGGTGGTGGCCTGCGGGTCGATGGCGACGACCTGCCCGCCGGCCCGGGCTCCCGGCAGCGCGTTCCAGGTGATGGTGGCCGCCTGACCGTCCTTGAGCCGGGTCGCGTCCGCCTCGGCGAAGCCGGCGGTGACCTGGAGCTTCGTCAGGTCGGCCAGCTCGACGAACCCGGTGGCGGAGGTGGACCCGGAGCCGCCGGCACCCGTCGAACCGCTGCCACCCTGCTGCCCGGTCGAGCCACCGCCGGTGGCCGACTCGCCGGAGGAACTGCCCACGGTGCCGTTGACCGTGACGACCGTACCGGCCATCGGCGCGGTCAGCCGGGTGCCGGCCACCGCGGCCTCGGCCTCGGACACCGCCAACTCGGCCTGGGTGACCGAGGTCTGCGCCGACGAGGTGTCCGAACCGGCGTCCTCGGCGCGGTCCAGGGCGTCCTGCGCGGCGGTCAGGTCCGCCGTGGCCACGTCGAGGTCGCGTCGCGCGGCGGCCGGGTCGACGGTGGCCAGCAGTTGGCCCTTCTTCACCCGGTCGCCCACCCGCACCCGGACGGCGGTGACGGTGCCGGCGGTGGCGAAGCTGGCACTGGCCGTCGCGGCGCTGCGCACCGAGCCGTCGGCGGTGACGGTGGCGGTCACCGTGCCCCTGGACACACTGACGGTCCGGGTGCCGGTGGGCCGGGCGTCCGCCGCCGCGTCGCCGCGCACCGACAGCCACGCCCAGCAGCCGCCGCCGGCCAACAGCAGCACCAGGGCGGCGTTGACCGCGACGGGGGGCCGGCGCAGGACGGCCGGCAGGCGCACTCGCATGGCGGTCAGCTTCGCCGGCACGGCTGGGAGGAGCTTCGGCGCAAGCTCAGAGCTGGCTCGGAATCGACGCCGCCGGGTCGTCGTCCGGCGAGGTCGGCGGCGGAGGTACGGCGGGCAGCAGCACCCGGAAGGTCGTCCCCGCGCCCGGACCGGTGTCCAGCTCGATCCAGCCGCCGTGTGCGTGCACGATCGACGCGGCGATGGACAGCCCCAGACCGGATCCGCCCCCGCTGGCCCGGCCCCGGCTCGGGTCGGCCCGGTACAGCCGCTCGAAGACCCGACCGGCGTGCCCGGCGGGGATGCCCGGCCCGTCGTCGTGCACCTCCAGCACGGCGAATCCGTCCGCGTCCGACGCGGGCACCGGCCCCGAGCGGACGACCGGCCCGGCCGGCGGGGTGGCGAGCCGGCCGACGCGGACGGTGACCCGGACCGTCGGCCCGGTGTGCTGCACCGCGTTGCCGACCAGGTTCGCGGCGACCTGGCGCAGCCGGTGCTCGTCGCCGAGCACGGTCGGTGTCTCGAAGGTCGGGTCGTGCTCGGCGAGGGTGCTCAGCCGTACGGGCCGGCCCGGCGTCCGGGCGTGCGCGTCGCGGATGGTGTCGGCGGCGATCCCCAGCAGATCCACCGGACGCCGCGCGGGGGTGCGCTGCCGGTCCAGTCGGGCGAGCAGGAGCAGGTCCTCCACCAGTACACCCATCCGGGCCGCCTCGCTCTCGATCCGGCCCATCGTCTCGTCCAGCGCGGCACCGGGTGGGGCACCCCCGCGCCGGTACAGCTCGGCGAAGCCGCGGATCGAGGTCAGCGGCGTCCGCAGCTCGTGCGACGCGTCCGCGACGAACTGCCGCAGCCGGCGTTCGGAGGCGGCGCGGGCGCTCATCTCGGTGCCGATCCGGTCCAGCATCAGGTTGACCGCGGCCCCGAGCCGACCGGGCTCGGTGTGCGGGTCGGTGTCGTCCACCCGGTGTGTCAGGTCGCCGCCGGTGATGCCGGCGACGACCTGTTCCATCCGGGTCAGTGGGCGCAGCCCGAGCCGTACCACCGAAGCGGCCAGCAGCCCGAGGCCGAGCAGCACCCCGCCGGTGACCGCGACGTCGATGAGCAGCAGCCGGTCGGCGGTCCGGCTCACCTCGGCCAACGAGGCACCGACCACCACGACCGCGCCGGTTCCGTCCGCCGGCACCGCGAACAGCCGCCAGTCGGCACCGCCGTGACCACCCGCAACGGTGTACGGCCGCCCGGTGCGGGCCCGCGCGGTCACCTCGGCCAGCGTGCCCGGGTCCGGTGCCGTCTCGCTGGGGGTGCTGCTGTGCGTGGCGTCGCGGGTGCCGTCGGCGCGGTAGAACAGCACGAGTTGGTCCGGCCCGAGCCGGGCGAGCCGTCCGGCCGGCGCACCCGCCGACCCGCTGCCCGCCGACCCGCTGCCCGGTGACCCGCTGGCCGGGCGGGGCTCGCCGGTGAACGGGCGGACCTGTCCGGCGAGTCGCTCGTCGACCCGGTCCACCAGATAGCTACGCAGCAGCAGCAGGCCGGCGGTGTTCGCCCCGAGCAGGGCCAGCGTGGCGAGCGCCCCGACGACCAGGACCAGCCGGGACCGCAGCGTCCAGTGCGACCAGGGGCGCACCCGGGCCGGCCGCCTCACTCGTTGCCGCGCGGCAGCCGCAGGGTGTAGCCCACACCGCGCACCGTGTGGATCAACGGTGGATCAGAACGGTCGACCTTGCGCCGCAGGTAGTAGACGTACGACTCGACGATCCGCCCGTCGCCCCCGAAGTCGTAGTTCCAGACCTGCTCCAGGATCTGCGCCTTGCTCACCACCCGACCGGCGTTGATCAGCAGGTAGCGCAGCAGCCGGAACTCGGTGGGCGACAGGTCGACCGGCCGCCCGGCCCGGCGTACCTCGTGGGCGTCGTCGTCCAGCTCCAGGTCGGCGTAGCGCAGCAGCCGGCTGCCCGGGGTCGGCGGCAGCTCCGCCCGGGTACGCCGCAGGATCGCCCGGATCCGCAGCACCACCTCCTCCAGGCTGAAGGGCTTGGCCACGTAGTCGTCCGCACCGGCCACCAACCCGGCGACCCGGTCCTCGACGGTGTCCCGGGCGGTCAGGAAGAGCACCGGCACCGGCCGGCCGGCGGCACGCAGCCGCCGGGCCACCTCGAAGCCGTCCAGGTCGGGCAGCATCACGTCGAGGATCACCAGGTCCGGGGCGAACTCCTCCACACCGGCCAGCGCGGCCCGCCCGGATCCCGCCACCCGCACGTCGTACGCGACCAGCCGCAGGGTGGCGGCCAGCAGGGTGCAGATGTTCGTCTCGTCGTCGACCACCAGCAGGCGGGCACGGGCGGGTTCGCCCCCGACGCTCGGGGTGGGGCCGGCCGTGGGCGGCCGGAGGATGTCGGTGTGCACCCGAACTGCGTACCGGACGAGCCTCCACGCCGGCTGTGCCGGACCTGTGCGCCGGCTGTCACCAGGAGCGCCGCACCAGTTCACCGGCGTCGATCCCGGAGGTGATCTCGGTGTACCGGCCGCCGCGCAGCCCGACGGTGACGGTGCGGGCCGGCCCACCGTCCGCCGGCAGCACCCGGCCGGTACGGTCGGCCCCGTCGTGCACGGCGGTGGACGGCACACGCAACGCGTCCTGCACCGCACCGGTCTGCACCGTCACGGCGGCGCTCTGCCCGACCAGCAGGTCCTCCGGGGCGGTGGTGAAGGACAACACGACGCCGTAGCGGACCATCGTGCCGTCGGTGGTGCCGACCGGGTCGACCTGCACCACGCTCGCCTCGAACGGCTGCTCCGGCCGGCCGGCAAGGGCGAGTGTCGCGCTCTGCCCGACCGCGAGCGCCCCGGCGTCGGCCTCCGGGAACTTCGCCACCACCTGCATGGCGTACGTGTCGGCCAGGGTGATGAAGGTGCTGTCCCGGTTCACCCGGCTGCCCACCGGCCCGGCCACGGAGAGCACGGTGCCGGCCATCGGCGCGCTGATGGTGGCACCGTCGAGGGCTTCCTGCGCCTGCGTGAGGGCGGCCTCGGCCCGGTTGACCCGGCGTTGGGCGGCCAGGATCGGGTCGGTGCCCCGGGCGGCGTCTCCGGCGTCCGCGCCGCAGTTCGCGCCACCGCCCCCGGGGGCCGGTGCCGGGGCCGCGCCCGGTCCACCGGTGGTGGTCGGCATAGGGCCACCGGGCGTACGGCTCGGCGAGGCCGAGCCCGCGGTGGGTCGGGGCGTTGGACTGCTGCCGGTGGTGGGCGTGCCGGTGGTCGGCGTCGCCCCGGTCGTGCCGGTGGGCTCCGGCGAGCGCCAGAGCACCGGTCGTGCCCCGGAGCCGGACCCGGAGCCGGTGGGGCAGTTCGGTGCCGGGTCGTCGGCCGCGTCCCATGCCGTGGTCAACGCGTCCCGCGCCTCGGCCAGCTCGGTCCTGGCATCCTGGACGGTGTCCGCCACGTCGGCCAGGTCGGCCTCAGCGAGCGCCGCGAGCCGCTGGCCGACCGTGACCACGCTGCCCGGCCGCACGTCGACCGTCTGCACCGTGCCGGCGACGGTGAAGCTGAGGCTGCGGGTGGTGGCCGGCTGGACGGTGCCCGAGGTGGCCACCTCGACGACCACCGGCCCCCGGTCGACGGCCACCGTCACCGGTCGGGTCGGCGCGTCCGAGGTGTCCGCCGTCCAGGCGCGTACGCCGGCCGCGCCGAGCAGCAGCAGGCCGGCGGCACCGGCCGCCCACCACCGGGTCCGCCGGGTACGCCAGCGTCGTCTCAGACCGATCCCCATGGTCGGGCAGTCTGCGCAGTCCGCCTCGCGGTCGGCTCGACCGCACCTCAGAGTTCGCTCGGAACCGCGCGCCGACCCGGTGGCCCGCCCGGCCGCAGCGCGGGAAACCGGTGGGCAGGTGCCCGGGTCGCGCTCCGAGGGAACTCCGAGCCGGGTCCGAGCCGCCGACGAGGTACGACCGGTTCGCTGAACAGCTACCGGATGAAGCCTGAGGAGTCCCCGTGCCGTTGACCAAGAGGTGCCGTCGGTTGGCGACCGTGATGACCGCCGCCGCCTCGGCCGCGTTGCTGCTGGCCGCCTGCGGTGGTGGGTCCGACGACGACGGGCCGGGGGACGCGGGTGGGACCGGGAACTCCTTCGCGGCCTACCAGGAGTGCCTACGGAACAACGGCGTGGCGCTGCCGACGATGGACCCGTCACGTCGCCCCCGGGGCGCACGCCCGTCCGGCTTGCCGTCGGGCTTCCCGACCGACCGCCCGACCGCCCGTCCGTCCGGCTTCCCGACCGGCAGCGCCGACCCGTCGCGGCGCGCGGGGCGCGGCTTCCCGGGCGGCGGCCGACCCGAGGGGGTCGACGAACAGACCTGGCAGAAGGCGCAGCAGGCGTGTGCGTCGGTGCAGCCCAGCGGCCGGCCGGGCGGCCCCGGCGCATCCGGCGCACCGGGCGCACGGCCGGGTGGACCGGGCGACGGGCGGTCCACCGCCTACCGCACCTGCCTCAGTGACCGGGGCCAGGATCCGGACCGGCTCGTCGCCAGCGACCCGAAGACCCGGGAGGCGTTGGCCGCCTGCGCGGTGCTCAGCCCGTCCCCGACGACCTGACCACCGCCGCGCACCGCGGCGGTGCCGCTGCCGGTCGGCACGGGACCGCCGCGATCCGCCCGGCTCAGGAGCGGGCCAGCCGGCGCAGCAGCGAGTCGGCCCCCAGCGGGTACGCCCCGTGCCGGCGTACCCCGTCGGCGACCTCCCGGTCGGAGGAGACCACCACCACCGGGCGGCCGGGCGGTTCGGCCCGGACCAGCCGGCGGATCAGCTCGTCGGCGGTTTCGCCCTTGCGGGAGAAGAGCACCCGCACCCCGCGCGGGGTGGGCGGCAGCCCGTGCATCCGTTCCGCCCCGTCGAAGACCACGGTCACCTCGTCACCGGTCTGCGCGGCGATCCCGCCCAGCCCGGTGATCAGCCGTTTGCGCTGCTGTTCCAGGGACATCTCGCCGAATCCGCGCTTGGTGACGTTGTAGCCGTCGACGACCAGGTGGGCGCGGGGCAGGGCGAGGAGTTGGTCCAGTCGGGCCGGGTCGTCGGTGTCCCGGGCGCGGGCGGCCGGCCCGCCCTGGGTGGTGACCGGGGTGTCGGTGAAGGCGTCGGCCACGAAGTCGGCGGGGAGCTTGTCCACCGGGTCCAGGGCCAGCTCCCGGCGTAGCCCCACGGCTGCCTGACCGATCGTCTCCAGCAGCAGCCACAGCCGGGCGTCGTCGACCGAGCGGGCCTCCTTGGCGCTGGCCTTGGCCACCCCCGCCGCCGCCTCGGCCTCGGCCAGCCGGGCCCGCGCGCGGCGCAGCTCGGCGTCGGTGTCGGCGGCGGCCCGGGTGGCCCGGCCGCGTTCGGTGGCGAGCAGCTCGTTGGCCCGGCGTTCCCGGGCCTGGGTCTCCCGCAGGCTGCGCTGGAGCTGGCGGCTCTCCTCCCGGAGCTGGCCCAGCTCCTCGCGGACCCGGGCCAGCTCGTCGCGGAGCTTGTCCGCCTCCACCCGGGCCACCGCCCGGTCGTGCTCGGCGCGGGTGGCCCGCTGCTCGGCCTCGCGGACCAGCTCGGCGACGACGGCACTGTCCGCCTCGGCGCGGACCGCCGCGCCGCTGGTGTCGATCAGCTCCCGCCAGCCCCGGGGACGGACCAGGTAGGCCAGGGCGGCCACCTCGACCGGGTCGGCGGCGGCCGGCGCGGTGCCCTCGACGACGGCCGCGCCGAGGTCACCGGCGTCGGCCAGCACCCGGGCGGTGACCCGCTGCCGGAACAGCGGGTCGGCGGTGAGCTGGGCGGCGATGACGGAACCACCGAGCCGGGCCCGGCGGTTCGGGGCGAACTTCGCCACCCGGCGCAGCGGCACCGGCACCTCGTCGGCGGGCAGACCGGGCAGGACGGCGGCGGTGAGGGCCACGATCCGCTGCCGGACCGGCTCGGGCAGGACGGGCTCCGGCTCCGGCAGCCCGGCCCCGGGCTCACCGTCGTCGGATTCGTCGGGCGTGGGCAGGACCGGCTCCGGCTCGGGCAGGCCGGGCTCGGACTCCGGCTCGGGCAGGGTGGGTCCGGGCTCGGGTGCCCCCGCACCCAGGTCCCCGCCGGCCTCGGGCACGGCGGCGGACGACCCCTCCTCCGGGAGGTGGTCGTCGTACGGCTCGGTGAGGGGCATGGGGCAAGTCTCCCACCGCGACCGGGCCCACCGCCGGTTGAGTGAGCCGATCTCTCATCCTATGCCGGCCGGGGCCCCTGGGGCTGCGGTGACGCGAGTGTCGCACCGAACGGTTAGCCTGCCGCCCGTGGCACCTGGGGAGTACGTCCAGCAGACCCTGGCCGGTCTGGACCAGTCGGCCGGCGGCGTCGATCCGGCCCTGCCGCTGTACGCGACGACGTTCGTGGTGGTCGACCTGGAGACCACCGGCGGCTCACCCGACGGCGGGGGCATCACCGAGATCGGCGCGGTCAAGGTGCGGGGCGGCGAGGAGCTCGGGGTGCTCGCCACCCTGGTCAACCCGGGGGTGCCGATCCCCCCGTTCATCACCGTGCTGACCGGCATCACCCAGGCCATGCTGATCCCCGCCCCGCCGATCGAGGAGGTCCTGCCGAGCTTCCTGGAGTTCGTCGCCGACGCGGTGCTGGTGGCCCACAACGCGCCGTACGACGTGGGTTTCCTCAAGGCCGCCTGCGCGAAGCACGGCTACCGCTGGCCCAACCCCCGGGTGCTGGACACGGCGGCCCTGGCCCGCCGGGTGCTCAGCCGCGACGAGGTGCCCAACCGCAAGCTGGGCACCCTGGCCGCCTACTTCCGCACCGCCACCCAGCCCACCCACCGGGCGCTCGACGACGCCAAGGCGACGGTGGACGTGCTGCACGGGCTGATCGCCCGGCTCGGCGGGCACCGGGTCGACACGGTCGGCGACGCGATCGAGTTCGCCCGCGCGGTCACCCCCACCCAGCGGCGCAAGCGGCACCTCGCCGACGGGCTGCCCAAGGCGCCCGGGGTCTACATCTTCCGGGCCGCCGACGACCGGCCGCTCTACGTCGGCACCTCCGGGGACATCGCCACCCGGGTGCGCAGCTACTTCACCGCCGCCGAGAAGCGGGCCCGGATGTCGGAGATGCTGGCCGCCGCCGAGCGGGTGGAGGCGGTCGAGTGCGCCCACCCGCTGGAGGCGGAGGTACGCGAGCTGCGCCTGATCGCCGCGCACGCGCCGCCGTACAACCGGCGGTCGAAGTATCCGGAACGGATGGTGTGGCTCAAGCTCACCGGCGGGCCGTACCCCCGGTTGTCGGTGGTGCGCGGCCTGGCCCCCGGTGACACCGCCTACCTGGGTCCGTTCCGCTCCACCCGGGCCGCCGAGCTGGCCGCCGCCGGGTTCCACGACGCGGTGCCGCTGCGCCAGTGCACGCACCGGCTGTCGCTGCGCACGGTCACACCGGCCTGCGCGCTGGCCGAGCTGGGTCGCTGCCCGGCACCCTGCGAGCACCGGATCACCCCGCAGGAGTACGACGACCGCGCCGTCGCGCCGTTCCGGGCCGCCACCACCAGTGACCCGCAGGTGGTGGTGGACGCCCTGCTGGCCCGGATCGAGGCGCTGTCGACGGCGCAGCGCTACGAGGAGGCGGCGGTGGTGCGGTCCCGGCTGGCGGCGGTGCTGCGGGCCGCCGTCCGGATGCAGCGGCTGGCCGCGTTGACCCGGATCGCCGAGGTGGCCGCCGCCCGACCCGCCGCCGGGGGTGGCTGGGAGCTGGCGCTGGTCCGGTACGGGCGGCTCGCCGGTGCCGGGGTTTCCCCGCCGGGTGTCCATCCGCGACCGACGATCACCGCGATCCGGGCCACCGCCGAGACGGTGGAACCGGGTGGGCACGGGCCGGTGCCCCGGGCCACCGCCGAGGAGACCGAGCGGATCCTGTCCTGGTTGGAACGACCGGAGACCCGGCTGGTGGAGATGACGTCCGTTTGGTCGTCCCCGGTGGCCGGCGCGGGGCGGTTCCGTGACCTGCTGGTCAAGGCCGAGGGCGGCGGGTCCCACCAACTCTCGACCGAACGCCCATGAGCAAGTGACCGATCGGACGACCTCGCCTCGCTTAGTCTGTTAAGGGAGTGCAGTCCTGCCCGTTTCGTGGGCCTGCTTCCGGTTGCCGGTGACGGTGACCGTGGAGCCGGGGTGAGGAGGTGTCCCACGTGGACGTCGACGCCGGACACGGCGCCGCCCTGGGGGGTGCGCTCCCGGCCCAGCCGGGTGAGTTGCCCCTGGCCCGGCGGCTCCGGTCCCTGTTGAGTTGGCCGGCCAACGACGCCGACCCGGTGACCCAGCTCGTCCGTACCCACCGCGGCATCCACTCCAGCGCGGACGCCTCGGTGCTGCGCCGGGCGTACACGATCGCCGAGAACATGCACCGCGGTCAGTTCCGCAAGAGCGGCGAGCCCTACATCACCCACCCGCTGGCGGTCGCCCAGATCTGTGCCGACCTCGGGATGGACACCACCACCCTGGTCGCGGCGCTGCTGCACGACACGGTGGAGGACACCCGCTACACCCTCCAGGCGCTCAGCGAGGACTTCGGCCACGAGGTGGCGCACCTGGTCGACGGGGTGACCAAGTTCGACAAGGCGTTCTACGGCAAGGCCGCCGAGGCGGAGACGATCCGCAAGATGATCATCGCGGCCGGCAAGGACGTCCGGGTGCTGATCATCAAGCTGGCCGACCGGCTGCACAACATGCGTACCCTCGGGGTCCGC
Organism: Micromonospora sp. NPDC049081; assembly: GCF_040648835.1. NCBI lineage: Bacteria > Bacillati > Actinomycetota > Actinomycetes > Micromonosporales > Micromonosporaceae > Micromonospora > Micromonospora sp. NPDC049081. Next base: position 853,398 of record NZ_JBEZEK010000001.1, read on the forward strand.
TCGGCCGCCTCCCGGGAGCGGATCGCCCGCAAGACCCAGGAGGTCCTGGTCCCGCTCTGCGACCGGCTCGGCATCCAGACCCTCAAGCGTGACCTGGACGACGTGGTGCTGCTGCACCTGGAGCCCGACGAGCACGCCCGGCTGGCCCGGCACGTGCACGACCGGCCCGGCTGGGACGCCTACCTCGACGACGTGGTGGCCCAGGCCAAGGTGGCGCTGCGCCGCAGCCGGGTGGACGCCGAGGTGAGCGTCCGCCCCCGGCACCTCTACTCGATCTGGAAGGACACCGTGGCCGGCGGGCACGCCCAGCCGTACGACCTGCCCCGGATCGTGATCGTGGTCGACGGCCCGGCCACCGACTGTTACGCCGCCCTCGGTGCGGTGCACGGCCGCTGGCGGCCGGTCTCCGGCCGGTTCAAGGACTTCATCGCCTCCCCCAAGAACAACCTCTACCGCTCCCTGCACACCAGCGTCTGCGGCCCGCAGAACCGCACCGTCGAGGTACTGATCCGCACCCGGGAGATGCACCGTTGCGCCGAGTACGGCGTGGCCGCCGACTTCCGCTTCCCCCGCGCCGCCACCGGGGCCAGCAACACCGACCAGCTCTCCTGGCTGCGCCGGGTGCTCGACTGGGAGCAGGAGGCCCCCGACCCGGCCCAGTTCCTCCAGTCGCTGCGGTGCGACCTGGCCGAGGCGCAGATCCAGGTGGTCGCCGACGGCCGGCAGGTGGTGCTCCCGGCCGGGGCCACCCCGATCGACCTGGCCTACGAGCTGGGCACCGAGCGGGGCGACCACTGCCTCGCCGCGCGGATCAACGGCCGGCTCGCCCCACTGGCGTCCGAACTGGACGAGGGCGACGTGGTGGAGATCTACTCGGAGAGCAGCGTCGCGAGCGGCTTCGAGGCGGACGTCGCACCCCGGGGCCCCCGCCGCGAGTGGCTCGACTTCGTCAAGTCCCCGCACGCGCAGATGCAGATCAGCCGCTGGTTCACCGAGCACGTCGAGCCGGGCATCTCCATCGCCGACAAGGTCCGCCTCGGCCGGGCCACCATCGGCCTGGCGCTGCGTACGCACAACCGGGGGCTGGCCAGTGACCTGCCGTTGCTGCGGCTGTCGGAGGAACTCGGCTACCCCGACCTGGAGACCCTGTTGGTCGCGGTCTTCGACCGGGCGGTCGAACCGGACACCGTGGTCCGTCAGCTCATCGACCTGGTCGACCATCGACAGTGAGTCCCTGGCCGGGTGACCGGTCGCCCCGCACCCCACGGCAGCACGCCGACGGCCTAGCCTGGAGCGATGATCCTCCGTTCCCGCGCCACCGGCCGGGCCGTGGCGTACAAGGTCTTCTACCGGCTGCCGGTCTCGGTGCGGCGTCGCCTGGTCCGGCTCGCCGGGCCGAAGTACGTCGTCGGCGCGGTGACCCTGGTCCGGGACAGCGGGGCCGACGGCGCCGGCCGCCTGCTGCTGCTGCGCCAACCCCCCGGGCACAGTTGGACGCTGCCCGCCGGCCTGCTCCAACGCGGTGAGACCCCGGTCGTCGGCGCGGCCCGCGAACTGCACGAGGAGTCCGGGGTCCGGCTCGCCCCGGAGCAGCTCCGCCCGGCCGTGCCGAACGCCGTGGTGCACACCCGCGGTTGGGTGGACATGGTCTTCGAGGCGGAGGTGCCCGCCGCCACCACCACCCTGGCCGTCGACGGCGCGGAGGTCTTCGAGGCCGCCTGGCATCCGCTGGACGACCTGCCCCGGCTGAGCCGGGCCACCGCCAACCTGCTCGGCCACTACGGCATCGGGCCGCAGGCCGGCCAGCCGACGACGTGACCGCCCCGGACGGCCTGTGCGCGGTGGTGCTCGCCGCCGGTGAGGGCACCCGGCTGCGCCCGTTGACCGCCCGGGTGCCCAAGGCGCTCTGCCCGGTCGGCAACGTGCCGCTGCTGGACCGGGCCCTGCACCGGCTCGCCGGGCTGGGCCTGACCGGGCCCCGGCGGGTGGCGGTGAACGCCTGTTACCTGGCCGACCAGGTGGTGGCGCACGTCGGCGACCGGGCGCACCTGTCGGTGGAGCCGGGTGACCCGTTGGGCACCGCCGGTGGCCTGGGCAACCTGCGGGACTGGATCGCCGGCCGGGGGGTGCTGGTCGGCAACGCCGACGCCTACCTGGCCGATCCGGGGGCCGCCCCCGGCCCCGACATCGCGGCGCTGCTGGCCGGGTGGGATTTCCACTCCGTACGACTGCTGGGTCGGCCGGCACCCGACCCGCGCGCCCCCGGCACCTTCGACGGGCACGTCTTCACCGGCTTCTCCCTGCTGCCCTGGCACCGGGTGCGCGAGCTGCCGGCCAGCTTCGGTGACCTGGTCCGTACGGTGTGGCGGCCGGCGGAGGCGGTCGGCGAGCTGACCGTGGTGCCGTACCCGGGCACGTTCCTCGACACCGGCACGCCCGCCGACTACCTGGCGGCCAACCTGCACGCCGCCGGCGACGGCGCGCTGGTCGCCCCGACCGCCACCGTCACCGGTCGGGTCCGGCACGCGGTGGTCGGCGCGGGCGCGGTGGTACGCGGCGACGTGGAGCGCGTGGTGGTCTGGCCCGGCGCGACGGTCGGCCCGGACGAACGGCTCCGCGACGCGATCCGGGCCGACGGCGCGCTCACCGTCGCCGCCCCATCCGGCGGACGTTGATCACCGGTGTCAGAATCACCAGCATGCAGCCCTCCGCGCCCCGGATCCCCCTGTCGGTCGGCTACCGGTCGAGCCGTACCGGTCGGGTCGTCTCGTTGCTGGTGCTGGGTGTCATCCTGACTGTCGGTTGCGGTTGTGTCGGCGCCTTCATCGGCACCGGCATCAACGCGGCCGGCGGCAACGACACCTCGGGCAGCGCGGCGGTGCCGGCGATCGCCGCGCTGGTGTCGGCCGGGCTGGTCCTGCTCCTCGTCGGCCTGCTGGTGACCAGCATCGTGCGCAGCGGCGCCTGGTTGGAGGGCAGCCGGCTCACCGTGGTCGGGCTCACCACGAAGAGCGTCGACCTGCGGGCCGCCCGGTCGGTGTCGCTGCACGCGGCGGCCGTCGCGCAGACCGGCGTCTCCAGTGACGGTTCGCTGGTCGCCACCGGCGCGGTCACCCGCACCCCGGTGCTCACCGTCACCGCCGACTCCGGCACCGTCAAGCTGGGGCTGCGCAGCAGGGAGAGCCTGCTCATCCCGCCGCCCGAGATGTACGCCCTGGCCGCCGCGCTGGACACCGCCCGCTGCCCCGGGGCGGCGGAGGCGGCCGCCTGGCTGCGCGCCATGGCCGCCGACCCGCGCACCATGCTGCTCTGACCGGCAGCCGGGTCCACCGGAGGGCAGCCCGCGGGCGGCGAGGGCGGCACTAGCATGGTCGACGACACCAGGCCGGCGTCGCGCCCGGCACGACGAACGGAGAAGCGTCCAGTGATCACCGCGATCGTCCTGATCGACTGCGCCACCGACTCGATCCCCGAGGTGGCCGAGAACCTGGCCAACCTGCCCGGTGTCAGCGAGGTCTACTCGGTGGCCGGGCACGTCGACCTGATCGCCATCGTCCGGGTCCGGGAGTTCGAGCAGATCGCCCAGGTCATCGCCGGCAGCATCTCCAAGGTGCCCGGGGTGCTCAACACCGAGTCGCACATCGCCTTCCGCGCGTACTCCCAGCACGACCTGGAGGAGGCGTTCGCGATCGGCCTGGCCAGCGCCGACTGACCGACGCCCGGACAGACGACGGTGGCCGGCCCCTGGGGACCGGCCACCATCAGGTGGTACGAGACGTCAGCTGTTGTCCGGAACGGGCGTCTCGGTGGTGCCGCCCGGTTCCGGCGACTCCGTGCCGCCGCCCGGGGTCGGGGACCCGGTCGTGCCACCCGGTGCCGGCGTACCGCTGCCACCCGGGCTCGCGGTGCCGCTGGCGCTGGTCTGCGGGACCGGGATGCCCAACTCCTGGGCCAGGGCCACCAGCGCGTCGTAGTGCGCCTGCAACACCGGCAGGGCGTCCTGCGCCAACTGGACCACCGACTGCTCGGAGCCCTGCGAGATCTCGGTCTGGGTGGCCTGGATGGCCTGCACGTGACCGGCCAGCTCAGCGGTCACCCAGGCCTTGTCGAACGCGGCGCCCTTGAGGCCGTTGAGCTTGTCGATCACCTTCTGCTGATCGGCTGTCGGCGCGTTCGGCAGGGTCACGTTCAGCTGCTGCGCGGTGCTCTGCACCGTCTGGTCGAGCTGGGTGTGATCCGTGACGAACTGCTGCCCCAACTGCTTGACCTGCTCGTTCTGCCCCTTCTTCTGGGCCAGGTTCCCGGTGACGATCTCCGCCAGGTTGACCTGGTGCACCGCCTGCAGGTACTGGGTGTCCTGCGCCGACGGTTGCGCGGCGGCCTGCGCGGCAGCCGCGGGTGCCAGGCCGACCACCGCCAGCGTGGCCAGCAGTCCCAGGCGTTTGATACCCAACATGTTCCCTCCCCGTTTTCGGTGGACCGCACGGATACCCGACTGGCGAGGGTTAATCCTGGCTTTCCACCCGTTGGGGTCCGACCGCGCCGGCCCGCCGGCCGGAAAACGGACACCGCATCGCACGCCCCCACCGGACCGCAGCGGAAACGGACGAGGCGGGCCGGGGATACGGACGAGGCGCCCGCCGGAATCCTCCGGCGGGCGCCTCGGTCGAGTGGTACGGGCAGGTCAGCGGCGGGAATCTCCGCTGCCGATCTCCTCCCGCTCCGGGCGGGGTTCCACCGGCGGGTGCCCCGGCGAGACCGGTGCCTCGACCGGCTTCTCGATCGGGTAGAAGAAGCCCCGGATCGCCGGGCCGAGCGCCCCGAGCCGGTTCATCTTCTTCGGCACCACCCAGCCGACGTAGTCCAACTCGCCGTGCCCGTGGCCGTCACCGGCGCTGAGCGGCTGGTGGACCTCCTCGAACCGGCCGTCGGGCAGGCGGCGGATGATGCCGGTCTCCACGCCGTGGGCCAGCACCTCCCGGTCGTGCTGCTGGAGCCCGAGGCAGATCCGGTAGGTGACGTAGTACGCCACCGGCGGGACGATCAGCAGGCCGATCCGGCCCGCCCAGGTCATCGCGTTCAGGCTGATGTGGAACTTGTCGGCGATCACGTCGTTCGCGCCGGAGAGGGTCAGCACGATGTAGAAGGCGACGGCCATCGCGCCCACCGCGGTCCGGGCCGGGACGTCCCGGGGCCGCTGGAGCAGGTTGTGGTGCCGGTAGTCCTTGAGCTGCCGGGCCTCCACGAACGGATAGAGCGTGGAGAGGCCGACCAGGATGCCGGGCAGGACGACCGTCGGCCAGAACAGCGGCGGAATGACGTACCCGTTGCCGATCGGGATGTTGATCTCCCAGGCCGGCATCAGTCGGGTCGAGCCGTCGAGGAACATGACGTACCAGTCGGGCTGGCTGGCGGCCGAGACCACCCACGCCTCGTACGGGCCGAAGTACCAGATCGGGTTGATCTGGAACAGGCCGCCCATCAGCGCGATCACGCCGAAGACGACCATGAAGAAGCCGCCCTGCTTGAGCGCGTAGCGGGGGAACATCCGCTCGCCGACCACGTTGTCGTTGGTCCGGCCGGGGCCGGGCCACTGGGTGTGCTTCTGCTTGAACACCAGGCCCAGGTGGGCGCTGATCAACGCGACCAGCAGACCCGGGATGAGCAGCACGTGGGCGATGAAGAACCGGCTGATGATGATCTCACCGGGGAACTCGCCACCGAAGATCGACGAGGTGACCCAGGAGCCGACAACCGGGATCGACAGCATGATGCCGGAGGCGATCCGCAGGCCGGTGCCGGACAGGCCGTCGTCCGGCAGCGAGTAGCCGGAGAAACCGGCGAGGAAGCCGACCCAGAACAGCAGCGACCCGATGATCCAGTTGGTCTCCCGCGGCTTGCGGAACGCGCCGGTGAAGAAGACCCGCATCATGTGCACCACGATCGCGGCCATGAACAGCAGCGCGGACCAGTGGTGCATCTGCCGCATGATCAGGCCACCCCGGACATCGAACGAGATGTCCAGGCTGGAGGCGTACGCGGCGGACATCGGGGTGCCCCGCAGCGGGGCGTAACTGCCGTTGTAGACCACCTCGGTCATCGCCGGCTCGTAGAAGAAGGTCAGGAAGACGCCGGTCAGCAGCAGCACGACGAACGAGAAGAGCGCGATCTCGCCGAGCAGGAACGACCAGTGGTCCGGGAAGACCTTGTTGAGCAGCTTGCGCAACGGGGTGGCGACCTGGAAGCGGTCGTCCACTCCCCCGGCGGCCTTGCCCGGCACCGCTGCTACGTCAAACTTTCGGCGCTTCATGGCCGCTCCCAGAAGTCGGGGCCGACGGTTTCGGTGTAGTCGGACTTCGCCACGAAGAAGCCTTCCTCGTCCACCTCGATCGGCAGCTGGGGCAGCCGCCGGCTCGCCGGGCCGAAGACCGGGCGGGCGTTGTCGGTGATCAGGAACTGGCTCTGGTGACACGGGCAGAGCAGCCGGTTGGTCTGCTGCTCGTACAGGCTCGCCGGGCAGCCGGCGTGCGTGCAGATCTTGGAGTACGCCGCGTAGTTGCCCCACATGTAGTCACCGTGACCGACCCGCGAGTTGGCCTGCCGGGACTTCTCCGCGTCGGACTCCCGCAGGTGGATCAGCAGCGTCGGCGAGTCGGCGTGCTTGTTGCTCACGCCGTGCTCGATGCCGGGGAAGACGGTCAGCTGACCACCGGTGCTGACGTCGGCGGGCCGGATCGGCCGGCCGTCCTCGCGGACCAGCCGGATCTTCTTGCCGTCGGCCGGCGCGAACCCGGTGGTGAACATCTGGTTGTTCTTGTGCGGGTTGGAGATCAGGCCACCGACCAGCGGGGCCGCCGCGACCGCACCGACCGGCAGCAGGCCGGCGACCAGCGAGACACCGAGCAGCGGACGACGCCGTACCCCCATCTCGTCGGCGAGGTAGAGCATCGTCTCGCCGGTGATCTTCCGGTCCTCCGCCGACCCGGGACCGTCGTGCCGGTCCTGGATCGAGACCTCCTTGGGCAGCAGCTTCTTGCCCCAGGTGAGGATGCCGAAGCCGATGCCGAGCAGGGCGACACCCAGGGTGAGGCCGAGCAGCGGGGTGTACCACTTGTCACCACCGCGGCCCGGCTCGTACTCCCAGGGCCACCAGATGTAGACGACCAGGAACGCGGTGGCGGCCAGGCCGGTGAGCAGGAACATCGCGGCGACCGTACGGGTCAGCCGGCGCTCGGCCTTGCTGCCCGGGACGACCTGCTCCTCGTAGTGGACGATCTCGATGTCGTCCCGGCGGGCGCCCTCGGTGACGATGTCGAACCGGGAGAGCCGGGGGTCGTGGACGTCGAGCGGCTCCCGACCCTGCGGGGCGTGCTGCTCGGTCTGGGTGCTCATGCCGTCACCTCGCTACGGGCGGTGCCGGCGCACGGCACCACGGCAATGCTGTTGACGATCCGCTCGGTCACGACTTGCCCGCAATCCACAGGCTCGCGAAGACCAGCGCGACGATGCCCACCAGGAAGATCGCCAGACCCTCGGTGGACGGGCCGTACCGGCCGAGGTTGAAGCCACCCTGGTCCTGGTCGGCCTTCAGGGACTCCTGGATGTAGGCGATGATGTCCGCCTTCTGCTCCGGGGTGATCTGGTTGTCGCCGAACACCGGCATGTTCTGCGGGCCGCTGAGCATCGCGGCGTAGATCTGCGCGTCGCTGGCCGGGGCGAGGCTCGGGGCGTACTTGCCCGAGGAGAGCGCGCCGCCGCCGCCACCGAAGGCGTGGCACTGCGAGCAGTTGATCCGGAACAGCTCGCCGCCGGTGGCGAGGTTGGCGCCCTCGCGGAGGTTGCCCTGCGGGACCTGCGGGCCGCCGCCGAGCTCCTGGATGTACTGGCCGAGCTGGCGGACCTGCTCGTCGGTGAAGACCGGCGGCTTGCGCATGGCCTGCGCCTCCTGCCGGGCCATCGGCATCCGACCGCTGCTGACCTGGAACTCCACCGAGGCGGAGCCGACACCGATCAGGCTCGGGCCACGACCCTCGACGCCCTGGGCGTTGCGGCCGTGGCAGGTCACGCAGCTCACGTCGAACAGCGCCCGACCCTCGGCTGCGGCACCGGTCAGCGGCGGGTTTTCCTGCGCCTGCACGCCGGGGGCGAAGACGGTGTAGGCGCCGCCGGCCAGCGTCAACGCGGCGATCAGCCGGAACGCCGCGCCCAGCCGGCGGCGGCCCCTGCTGCGCGCCGCGGGCCGCCCGCGCAGGCGCGCGAGCAGACCGCGTCGGCGGTCGTTGTCAGAAGTCATGACCTGTGTCCTTAACCGGTTGGACCTTGTCTCAGGGGACGGAGCAGCGGCGCGGAACGTGACACGCCAAGATCACTGAAGCCAGTAGATCATGGCGTAGAGCCCGATCCACACGACGTCGACGAAGTGCCAGTAGTACGACACGACGATCGCCGACGTGGCCTGGGCCGGGGTGAAGCGGCCCATGGTCGTGCGGATCATGAAGATGATGAAGGCGATGAGACCGCCGGTCACGTGCAGGCCGTGGAAGCCGGTGGTCAGGTAGAACATCGACCCGTAACCGTCTTCGTTGATCTTCACGCCCTCGTGCACCAGGGTCAGGTACTCGTTCGCCTGGCCGAGCACGAAGATCAGGCCCATCACGAAGGTGAGCGTGAACCAGCGCCGCAGGGCGTGGACGTCACCCTTCTCGGCCGCGAAGACACCGAGCTGGCAGGTCACCGAGGACAGCACCAGGATCACCGTGAAGGTGGTCGCATAGGGGATGTTGAGTACCTCGGTGTGCTTCTCCCACTGCTCCGGCGCCGCCGCACGGATCGAGAAGTACATCGCGAACAGCGCCGCGAAGAACATGAGTTCGCTGGAGAGCCACACGATCGTCCCGACGCTGACCATGTTGGGCCGCGTCAGAGAGTGGATCCGGCTCTTGTCAATGGCTGGGGCCGCAGTCACGCGGTCATTATTGCCCTTGACCGGGGCGGGCGATCAGCGGGGGGCCAAACCCGGGTGAGGGATGGCCCGATCGTGGCGGTCCGGTTCGCCTGGCCTAGCCTGAAAAGCGTGCTGCACGTCGATTCGATCTTCGCCGCCACCTCGACGGCCCCGCCCACCGGCCTCGCGGCGGGCGGCGTCGAGGTACCGCCGCCGTTCGACATCACCCGGGTCTTCACCGAGACCCGGCTGGACAGCTGGCTCGCCCTGGGCCTGGTCCTCGCCGCCGGCCTCTACCTCTACGGGGTCCACCGGCTCCGGCTGCGCGGCGACCGCTGGCCGGTGGTACGTACCGTCTGCTTCCTCGGGCCGGGCCTGGGCGGCATCGCCGCGGTCACGGTCAGCGGCCTGCACGCCTACGACACCGCCCTGCTCTCGGTGCACATGGTGCAGCACATGGTGCTGTCGATGGTCTCCCCGATCTTCCTGGCCCTGGGCGCACCGATCACCCTGGCGCTGCGCACCCTGCCGGTCGGCCCGCGCAAACGGCTGCTGGCGGTGGTGCACAGCCGGATCGCCCGGATCTACAGCTTCCCGCTGGTGGCGTTCGCCATCTTCGTGGTCAACCCGTTCGCGCTCTACTTCACCGACCTGTACCGCTACACCCTCGAACACGCCTGGGCGCACGAGCTGGTGCACGCGCACTTCATCATGACCGGCTGCGTGTTCTTCTGGCCGCTGCTCGGGCTGGACCCGTTGCCCGGCCGCTGGCCGTACCCGGCGCGGGCGCTGCTGATGCTGCTGTCGGTGCCGTTCCACACCGTGCTCGGGCTCACCATCATGCAGAGCACCACCCTGTTCGGCGGCGACTGGTACCCGTCGCTCAACCTGGCCTGGTCCGACCCGTGGAACGACCAGGTGGTCGCCGGCGGCGTCCTGTGGGCCGGCGGGGAATTCGTCAGCGTGACGATGCTCGCGGTGCTGGTGGTGCAGTGGGTGAAGCAGTCCGAGCGGGAGGCCCGCCGGGTCGATCGCGAGCTGGACCGGCAGGAGGCCCGCGACCGCGCCGCCGAGGCCGCCGCCACCCCGGCCGCGGCCCCCGGAACCCCATCCTGAGCTGCCGCGACACCCGGTCGGCCCAGGGTCGGCAGGCGGGATGTCGGGTACGCCACACCGCCCGGTACGATCAACGGCAGCAACGAGGAGTACAGCCCATGAGTGAGCGCAGCGAGCGAGTCAGGCTCAGTGCGACGGTGCCTCATCACGGCACGGAGCGAAGCGGAGTGTCGGCATGAGCGAGCGTCTCTGCACCGTCCTGCTCTACAGCGACGACGCGCAGGTCCGGGACCGGATGCGGCTGGCCGTCGGCACCCGTCCCGCCCCCGGGATCACGATCGAGTTCGTCGAGGCGTCCGACTACTTCGGCTGCGTCCGGCTGGTCGACGACTATGAGATCGACCTGATGCTGCTCGACGGCGAGGCCAGCCCCGGCGGCGGCATCGGCATCGCCCGCCAGATCAAGGACGACCGGGAAGACGCCCCGCCCACCTGCGTGGTCATCGCCCGGGCCGCCGACCGATGGCTCGCCTCCTACGCGCAGGTCGACGGCGTGCTGATGCACCCGCTCGACCCGGTGACCACCGGCACCACGGTCGCCGAGCTGCTGCGTACGCACGCCGCCGCCTGACTCAGCAGCACACGGCGGCGCCCAGGCGCCCGGGGTGACGGGCGCACCCGTCCACCCGCACCCCACGCCCGCTCGGGAGGCCCATCATGGGCGAACGGACCTGGCCGCACCTGCTCAACGCGCTGCTGCGCGGCGACGAGCTGTCCACCGCCGACACCACCTGGGCGATGAACGAGATCATGGCCGGTGCCGCCGGCCCGGCGCAGATCGCCGGCTTCGCGGTCGCCCTGCGCGCCAAGGGTGAGACCCCGGCCGAACTGGCCGGCCTGGTCGAGGCGATGCTCGACAACTCGGTGCCGGTGACCCTGCCGGAGGAGCTGCGGCGCACCGCGGTCGACGTGGTGGGCACCGGGGGTGACCTCGCCCACACGGTCAACATCTCGACCATGACCGCACTGGTGGTGGCCGGTGCCGGCATACCGGTGGTCAAGCACGGCAACCGGGCCGCCTCGTCGCTGTGCGGCACCGCCGACCTGCTGGAGTTCTTCGGCCTACCGCTGGATCTGGGCCCCGAGCAGGTGGCCCGGTGCGTGACCGAGGCCGGCATCGGCTTCTGCTTCGCGCCCCGGTTCCACCCCGGGTACCGGCACGCCGGCCCGGTCCGCCGGGAGATCGGCGTGCCGACCGCGTTCAACTTCCTCGGCCCGCTGACCAACCCGGCCCGGCCGCACGCCGGCGCGGTCGGCTGCTTCGACGCCCGGATGGCCGCCGTGATGGCCGAGGTCTTCGCCCGTCGGGGCGACTCGGTGATCGTGATGCGCGGCGAGGACGGCCTGGACGAGTTCACCACCGCCGCGCCGACCCGGGTCTGGGTGGCCCAGCAGGGCACCGTCCGGGAGGCCGTGCTGGACGCGGCCGACCTCGGGGTACCCCGGGCCACCCTGGCCGACCTGCGGGGCGGTGACGCCGCGCACAACGCCGCCGTGGCCCACCGGCTGCTGGCCGGCGAGACCGGTCCGGTCCGCGACGCCGTCCTGGTCAACGCGGCCGTCGCGCTCGCCACCCAGACTCCGCTGGACGGTGACCTCACCGAGGCGGTACGCGCCGGCATGGCCCGGGCGGCCGAGTCCGTCGACTCGGGGGCGGCGGCGGCCGTCCTGGACCGCTGGGTCGACGTCGCCCGTTCCCTCTGACCCACCGTTCAGCGCGGCCCGCTCTGACCCGCCGCTCTGCCCGGGCTGCTCTGACCCACCGTTCAGCCCGGCCCGCTCCCCCGGGCCGAGCGGTGTGCCGGACATGGGCTGGCGGGGCTGGCGGGGAAGTGTCGGAGGGGCGTGGGAAACTACATGGGAGTAATTTTCCGTTTCCGGTGATGGCGGCGATGTCCATCGGCGGGTTCCGGAACGAGAGGAGACGCCCGTGTCGGACCGCGAGCTCTACTGCGACACCTGCGAGGGCGTTCAGCCGTTCGAGATGCCGCCATGCACCGACGGCCACGGTGCCGACTGCCCCGAGCTGCTCTGCACCGGCTGCGGCACGGCGGTGCTGATCGCCACCTTCGCCTTCCAGCCCGCCCGCCTGGCCGACCGTCGCCGCCGCCCGTCAGCCGGCCGTCACGCGGCCTGACCTCTGCCGGCCGCCACGCGGCCCGACCCCTACCGGCCGCCACGCGGCCCGACCCCTACCGGGCACCGCCGGTTCCCTGGTCCTGTCGGGAGATCCGGCCTGCTCAGTTGCGTGGCAGGATCACCGGATGCTCCGACTCACGGATTTCATCATCGACTGCCCGGACACGATGAGGCTGGCGGCCTTCTACGCCGCGGTGACGGGTCGCCCGGTCAGGGAGGGCAGTGACGGGGACTGGGCCGGCATCCGGTTCGGCGAGATCGAGTTGGCCTTCATCAGGGTGACGGATTACCGCGCCCCGCAGTGGCCCGACGGCGAGCATCCCAAACAGTTCCACCTCGACTTCGAGGTCGATGACATCGAGACCGAGCAGGCTCGCGTCCTGGCCCTCGGCGCGACCCTGGCGCAGGATTTCCTCGGCCCCGAAGGCTACGGATGGCGGGTCTACACCGACCCGGTCGGTCACCCCTTCTGCCTCTGCCGCAACAAGGGTGTCACCTGGACCGACCAGGGACCCGTCTGGCCCGAGCCGGCCTGATCCACCCAGCCGGCCTGATCCACCCAGGCCGAGCCGAAACAGCGGCATCAGCCCGCCGGGGACACCGCGACTTCGGCCCCCTGGAGTCGATCACCCGCCCAACGACGACAGGCCCGCCTCCCGGGTGGGCAGGCGGGCCTGTCGGATGGCTCTCCGGGCGCTGACGCGGCGAACGGGGCTCGCCGCGAGCAGGCCGGTGGGTCAGTGCTCGGCGGTGCGACGGGTGCCGGAGTAGTACTCGAAGAGCAGGCCGCAGGCGGTGACGATGACCAGCACCAGACCAAGGCCGAGCAGCCAGAACTGCCAGAACACCAGGCCCAGGCCGGCGACCGCGGCGGCCAGCGCGAGGCCGAACGGCCAGTAGCTGCCGGGGCTGAAGAAGCCGATCTCGCCCGCGCCGTCGGCGATCTCGCCGTCCGGCCGGTCCTCCGGGCGCAGGTCGATACGGCGGGAGACGAACCAGAAGAAGCCGCCGCACATCGCGCAGAGCAGGAAGGACAGCAGCAGGGCCACCGTGCCGACCCACTCGACCTGACCGCCGGAGTCGCCGTACGTCCAGGCGCCGTAGAGGATCGTCGCGCCGAGGAGGAACCCGGCGATGATGAGGAAGATGCGCCACTCGGTCTTCATGCCGGATACCTCAGTTTCCCGCGCCCGCGGACGCGTCGTCCGGGTTGAAGTTGTCCTTCGTCCGCCGGGTGTCGAACGGCTGGGTGGTCTTCGCGTACGGGTCCTGGCCGATGGCGGTGAGCGCCTCCTGCGTCGACTTGCCGTCCCGCTTGGCCGCCAGGAACTGGTCGTACGCCTCCGGGGAGACCACCCGCAGCTCGAAGTTCATGAAGGCGTGGTAGCTGCCGCACAGCTCGGCGCAGCGGCCCACGTACGCCCCCTCGGACTCCAGCTTGGAGACCTCGAACACGTTACGGATCTTGCCGGGCATCACGTCGCGCTTGAACAGCAGCTCCGGCACCCAGAAGGAGTGGATGACGTCGCGGCTGGTCTCCTCGAACCGGATGGACCGGTTGGTCGGCAGCACCAGCACCGGGATGACCTCGCTGGTGCCCAGCACCGACGCCACGGTGTTGGCCTCGGTGCCCTGGCCGTCGCGGTAGTTGAACTGCCAGTTCCACTTGAAGGCGACGACCTCGACGGTGACGTCGGGGTTCTTGGTCGTCCGCACCACGTCGGTCTGGACCACTGCCGTGTAGTAGAAGAGCACCGACACGATCAGGATCGGCGCGATGGTGTAGAGGAACTCCATCGGCAGGTTGTAGCGGGTCTGCACCGGCAGCTCGTTGCCGCGCTTGCGGTAGCGCACCACGCACCAGAAGATCAGGCCCCAGACGAAGACACCGACCGCCAGGGCGGCGATGCAGGAGGCGATCCACAGGTCGTACATCCGGTGCGATTCGGGGGTGATGCCGCCCTGCGGCCAGCCGAAGCCGTCGACCGAGCGGCCGACGTCACACCCGGTGAGCAGAACCAGCAGCGCAGCTCCGCCGAGACCGAGCCCGGCGAGCCGGCCAGCACCACGCCGCCGACGCTCACCGGCTCCGGGGGAAGCGCTGTGCCGTACGGCCGACGGCCGTACCTCCGAACTCCTTGCGACCACCTGGTCCTGCCTCCCTAGCGCGCCGCGGTGGGGCTTTCCATCAGCACCGACGGCAAAGGCGTCACCGACGGTCGCAGATTACTCGACCATGGCGGGCTCGACCGTCTTGGGGTCGCTGTCCGACCCCATCGGGGGGATCGTGGCCATCCCGACGCGATAGCGTCGTCAGCCGTGAGTGCCCACCCGGTCTACCTGGACGCGGCCACTGCCGCGCCGCTGCACCCGGTCGCCCGGCAGGCGTTGCTGGCGACCCTCGACGACGGCTGGGCCGACCCCGCCCGCCTCTACAGCCGGGCCCGCCGGGCCGCCCAACTCCTCGACGCCGCCCGCGAGGCCACCGCCGGCACCCTCGGCGTCCGCCCCGACGAGGTCTCCTTCACCCCCAGCGGTACGCACGCCGCGCACTCCGCCGTGCTCGGCGGCCTGGCCGGTCGGCAGCGCACCGGCGACACGCTTGTCCACTCGGCGATCGAACACTCGGCGGTGCTGCACGCCGCGCAGCGGCACGTGGCGGCCGGTGGGGCCGCGACCTCCGTACCGGTGGACCGGCTCGGCCGGCTCGACCTGACCGCCTGGTCGGCGGCGGTGCGCTCCCCCGGGGTGGCGCTGGCGACGCTGATCGGGGCCAGTCACGAGGTGGGCACCGTGCAGCCGGTCACCGGGGCCGCCGACGCCTGCGCCACCGTCGGGGTGCCGCTGCACGTCGATGCGGCCCAGCTCGTCGGCCGGGTGCCGGTGCCGGACGGGTGGTCGGTGCTGACCGCCAGCGCGCACAAGTGGGGCGGCCCACCCGGCGTCGGGCTGCTCGTGGTCCGCAAGGGCACCCGCTGGGAATCGCCGTGGCCGGCCGACGAGCGGGAGTTCGGACGTACCCCCGGGGTGGTGAACCTGCCGGCGGTGGTGGCGGCGGCGGCGAGCCTGCGCGCTGCGGCGGCCGACGCGGCGGCCGAGGCGGCCCGGCTGACCCCGCTGGTGGACCTGATCCGGGCCCGGGTCGCCGCCGAGGTGCCGGACGTGGAGGTCGTCGGCGACCCCGTCGACCGGCTCCCCCACCTGGTCACCTTCTCCTGCCTGTACGTCGACGGCGAGGTGCTGCTGCACGCGTTGGACCGGCGCGGCTTCGCCGTCTCCTCCGGCTCCTCCTGCACCTCCTCGACGCTGCGCCCGTCGCACGTGCTGGAGGCGATGGGGGTGCTGTCGCACGGCAACGTCCGGGTCTCGCTGCACCGGGAGACCACCGAGGCCGACGTCCAGCGGTTCCTCGCCGAACTGCCCGGGATCGTCGCCGAGCTGCGCGCCGACGCCGGCGTGGTGGGCCTGTGACCACCCCGCCCGGCCCGGACAGCCCCCCGCCCGGCCCGGACATCCCTCCGACCGGCGCGGGCGACGACGGGGCAGGGCCAACCGGGGCGGGCGACGACGGGGCGGGGCCGGTCGAGGTGCTGGACTGTCGGGGGCAGCGCTGCCCGCTGCCGGTGATCGCGCTGGCCCGCCGGCTGCCTGAGCTGCCCGTCGGCGCGGTGCTGCGGGTCCTCGCCGACGACCCGGCCGCCGCCGTGGACATCCCCGCCTGGTGCCGGATGCGCGCCCAGCAGTTCGTCACCGCCATCTCCGACGGCCCTGGTTACGAGGTACGCCGCACCCACTGACCCACCCCGCTCCGCCCACTCCCGCTCCACCCCAACCCACTCCACCCCAACCCACCCCGCCCCACCCTGCCCTGCCCCACCCTGCTCCGCTCCGTCGATCATGGAGTTATGGTGGACGATCTGCGGCATTAATGCCGTTTCGAAGGCACCACAACTCCATGATCGACAGGGGTGGTGGTGTCGATCCAGATCAGGCGGAGGCGGCGGCCGGTGCGGGTGAAGAGCCGCAACGCGCTCTCGGCGGTGGCGAAGTGCCCGGTCGACGTTCTCCCGTCGTGGCGCAGCAGGGCGCCGTCCGGGAATGCCACGCCCCAGGCGAAGACCCCGCCGTCGAGGCGGTCGCCGTACTCCTCGCAGAGCGCGAACCGGCGTGGGGCGAACTCGTTCGCCAGGTCGACGAGCATCAGGTGGAACTCCTCGGGCGTGCCGAGCGGTGCGGGGTCAGGCATGACCACCTCCAAGAGTTGTTGCTATACGTATAGCTCCCATGGTTGCTCTTTGGAAGACTCGACGGCATGATGTTCTCGTCGGTACACAGTGGTGGAGGCGATACATGGGCAGGCGGACAGATCCCTCGGCGCTGCGCTGGCTGATCGGTGCCGAGCTGGGTCGGTATCGCCGCGAGGCACCGATGACGCTGACCGAGCTGTCGGCCAGCACCGGCATCGGCAAGCCGAAGCTCGGTCACATGGAGACCGGCCGTTACCAGCAGTTTCCCGAGGACATCGCGGCCGTGCTCCGCGCCTGCGGGGCCGACCAGCCCGCGATCGACCGGCTGACCACGCTGGCCGGCCGCTCCGACGCCAAGACCTGGTGGGCACCCTGGGCCGCGGTGATGCCGGACTGGTTCAAGACGTACGTCGGGCTGGAAGGGCTGGCCGACGGGGCGTTCGTGTTCGAGTCGATGGTCATCCCCGGCCTGCTCCAGACCGAGGAGTACGCCCAGGCGCTGACCCTGGGCACCGGATTCGTCCGCCCCGACCACGCCGAACGCTTCGTGTCCTTCCGGCAGACCCGGGCCCGGC
This sequence comes from Micromonospora sp. NPDC049081, assembly GCF_040648835.1. Lineage (NCBI taxonomy): Bacteria > Bacillati > Actinomycetota > Actinomycetes > Micromonosporales > Micromonosporaceae > Micromonospora > Micromonospora sp. NPDC049081. The sequence goes on from NZ_JBEZEK010000001.1 coordinate 870,419, forward strand.
GGCTCACCGACGACGACCCGCTCACCCTGCACGCGGTGATCGGCGAGGCGGCGCTGCGGCTACGGGTCAACGGCGACGAGACCCGGCGGGCACAGCTCCGGCACCTGGCCACCATGTCCGAGCTGCCGAACGTCACCGTGCAGGTGCTCCGCCCCGAGGACGGCCCGCACGCCGCGACGCCACTGGGCAAGTTCGTCCTGCTGGATTTCGCCAACGTGCGCCCGATCGCCTACACCGAGGTGCTCGACGGGGCGATGTACGTGCAGGACCCCGACGGGGTACGCACCTATAGCATGGTGGCAGACAACCTGCGCCAGGTCGCCCTCTCGCCCGCCGAGTCGCGCGCGTTGATCAGGGAGTTGGCCGGCGCGGCCTAGCGCCCCTCGGAGGCCACCGTGCGCACCCCCGACCTCGCCACCGCCCGTTGGTTCACCAGCAGCCGCAGCGCCAACAACGGCGACTGCGTCGAGTGCGCCGTGCTGCCTGACCGGATGGCGGTGCGGGACAGCAAGGACCCGTCCGGCCCGGTACTGATCTTTCCCGCCCGCCAGTGGTCGGCGTTCGTCGCCGCCACCCCGGCCCGCTCCCCCGGTCAGGCCGGCTGACCTCGCCCGGAGCAAGGCGGGCGGCCTTAACGAAATCAGCCGCCAACCCCAACAGCCGCCCGCCAGGTGCCCAGACCGGGACAGGGACAGCCGGGCCCAGACCGGGATCGGGACAGCCAGGTGCGCAGACCGGGATCGGGACAGCCAGTCGGTCGAGATCAGGTGAGGTAACGCAGGAGCGCCGGGAGCGGATCGATCGCGATGGCGGTGTCGACCACCAGCCGGGGGCCGATCAACGGTTCGTACTCCGCGCCACGCTGCCGGGTCTGCTCCCAGGTCGGAGCGTGCGGGTCGGCGGCGTGCCGGGCATCGACCCGGCGACGCAGCTCCGCCTCGTCACCGCAGTGCACCTCGATCAGCCGCAGTGGCACCCCGGACCGCGCGGCCAGGTCGAGCCAGAGCCCTCGCGCGCCGGCCACCGGGTTCGCCGCGTCGACCACCACGCCGGTGCCCAGCCCGAGCTGCACCTCGGCCAGCCCGGCCAACGCGTCGTAGCCGGCCAGGCCCGTGCCGGGGCCGGTCAGCCCGTGCCGGGCCAGTGCCCGCTCGATCGGGTCGACAGGCAGCACCGGGGCACCCAGGGCCACGCCGACCTGCCGGGCGATGGTGCTCTTACCCACCCCCGGCAGACCGGCGAAGACGACCAGGAGCTGCGTCACGGCACCAGGTGTGGCCGGACGTCCTGGGCGGCGGCGTCCCCGTACGACTCGGCCAGCCGCTTGACGAACACGTCGCGGCGCACGTCGTACTCCTGGGTGCCGACGGTCTCCAGGACCAGGGCGGCCAGCAGCGAACCGACCTGGGCGGCACGTTCCAGGCCGAGGCCCCAGGACAGGGCGGCGAAGAAACCGGCCCGGAAGCCGTCACCGACGCCGGTGGGGTCGACGGCCCGCGCGTCCCGGACGATCGGCACCCGCAACGACTCCCCGTCCCGGGTGGCGATCTCCACGCCGTCCTTGCCGAGGGTGGTGACCCGGACCTTCACCCGTTCCAGGAGCTGGGCGTCGGTGAGGCCGGCCTTGCTCTGCAGCAGCGACTTCTCGTACTCGTTGGTCATCAGGTACTCGGCGCCGTCGATCAGTGCGACCACGTCGTCGCCGTCCATCCGGGCGAGCTGCTGCGACGGGTCGGCGACGAAGGCGTAGCCGCGGTCCCGGCACTCGGCCGAGTGCCGGATCATCGCCTCCGGGTCGTTCGCGCTGACCAGGACCAGGTCGAGGCCGCCGAGCCGGTCCGCGACGGGGCCCAGCTCGATGTTGCGGGCCTCGCTCATCGCACCGGCATAGAACGAGGCGATCTGGCACATGTCGGTGTCGGTGGTGCAGACGAAACGGGCGGTGTGCGCCACCTCGCTGACGTGCACCGAGTCGCAGTCCACGCCGTGCCGCTCCAGCCAGGAACGGTAGTCGGCGAAGTCGGCACCCACCGCGCCGAGCAGGATCGGGCTCAGCCCGAGCTGCCCCATGCCGAAGGCGATGTTGGCGGCCACCCCGCCCCGGCGCAACACCAGGTCGTCCACCAGGAAGGAGAGCGACACCTTGTGCAACTGGTCGGCGATGAGCTGGTCGGCGAAGCGACCCGGGAAGCTCATCAGGTGGTCGGTCGCGATCGAGCCGGTCACGGCGATCTTCATGTCAACCCTCGGGGTCGGGAGCACGGCGCGGGTCAGCCTACCGGTCGCGCGCGAACGACGGTCGACGGTCGGACGGGCACCGGCCACCACCTGCTCATCCGCCCGCCACACGCCGGCCAACCCCATGCCACCGAGCACGTCGGCACGAGCAGCCCGGCCACCGCGACCGGCACCGCCTCGGCATCGGAACCGGGCAGCCACGTCGGCGGGCTCACCACCGGTGGGCTCGGCTACACCGACAGCGCGCCCGGAGAGGTTGCCGGACACACGACGGGGCCGCCCCGTGGTGGGGCGGCCCCGTCGACGGCGACGGTCGCGACTCAGCTGAACGAGTCGCCGCAGGCGCAGGAGCTGCCCGCGTTGGGGTTGTCGATGGTGAAGCCCTGGGCGTCGATCCGGTCGGCGAAGTCGATGGTCGCCCCGGACAGGTAGGGGGCGCTCATCCGGTCGACGACGACGCCGACACCGTCGAAGTCGGTGACGACGTCACCGTCGAGCGAACGCTCGTCGAAGAAGAGCTGGTACCGCAGGCCGGAGCAGCCACCCGGCTGCACCGCGACCCGGAGCCGCAGGTCGTCGCGGCCTTCCTGCTCGATCAGGGCCTTGACCTTCTGCGCCGCGACGTCGGTGAGGACGACGGAAGTAGGGGCCTGGGCCTCGGTCGAGTCGGTCTGCGCTGGCGTGGTCACGTGGAAATCTCCCTGCGCGGTATGGGTCCGGACACCCTGGTCAACAGCACGCGTCGCCCAGTGATTCCCGGTTTGGTCCAGCTTCGATGGTACGCCGCCCCGGCCGACCCCACCCGGCCGGCGTGATCGCCGCTCCAGGCCACCCGCACCACCCCCACCCGCCCGCGCCCACCCGGCGCACGTGTGAGTCGGTCGTACCCCGGTGTCCGGCCCACCCCGGTGGTCCGGTCAGCGGCTCCACTGGCGGGCCAGTCGGGCACCGAGCGCCCGCAGCCCCTCGGCGGGCCGGCCCATCGCCGCCGCCACCCCGCCGCGTTCCTCACCACCGAAGTGGTCCACCAGGCTGTACGCCTCGGTCACCCCGGCGGAGGCGGCCTCCCGCCGGCCGGTGCTCACCCGACCCGCCAGCACGACGCAGGGCACCCCCCGGTCGCGGGCCGCCCCGGCCACCCCGGCGACCACCTTGCCGCGCAGCGACTGGTGGTCGAACGATCCCTCCCCGGTGATCACCAGATCGCAGTCGTCCAGCGCGGCTTCCAGCCCGATCGCCCGGCTGACCAGGTCGATGCCGGATTCGCAGCGCCCGCCGAGGGCCAGGATCGCCGCGCCGAGGCCACCGGCCGCGCCGCCACCGGGCAGCGTGCCCAGGCCGGGCGGGCAGCCGGGCAGGTCCCGTTCCAGCACCGCCGCCCACCGCTCCAGTGCGGCGTCGAGCAGCAACACGTCGGCCCGGTCGGCGCCCTTCTGCGGACCGTAGACGTTGCTCGCGCCGTGCAGGCCGAGCAGCGGGTTGTCCACGTCGGTGGCGGCGACCAGGGTCACCCCGCGCAGTCGGGGGACGCCGTCGAGGGCGGCGACGGCGGTCAGCGCCGCACCGCCGTACGGCAGGGCCCGGCCGGCGTCGTCGAGCGGGGTCGCGCCGAGCGCGGTGAACAGGCCGGCCCCGCCGTCGTTGGTGCCGGAGCCGCCCAGCCCGATCACCACCGTCCGGGCCCCGTGCTCCACGGCGGCGGCGACCAGCGCGCCGAGGCCGTACGAGGTGGCGGCCTTCGGGTCCCGCTCGGCGGCGGCCAGCAGGTGCAGCCCGCAGGCCTGGGCACTCTCCAGGTAGCCGACACCGTCGGCGGTGAGCAGGATCTCACCGGTGACGGGCCGGCCCAGCGGGTCGACCGTGGGGACCGGCAACCGCCGCCCGTCAAGGGCGTCGGCGAGCACCGTGACGAAGCCCGGCCCGCCGTCGGCGAGGGGACGGATGAGCAGCTCGCCGGCGTCGTCCACCTCGCGCCAGCCGGCGGCGACGGCGGCCGCCACCTCGGGCGCTTCCAGGGTGCCGGCGAACTTGTCGGGACAGAGCAGCACACGCATGCCCAGAGTGTGGCAGGCCACATCGGCGCGGGGGCAGTGTGGCAGCCCACACCGGCAGCGGTCGTGCGAACGCCCCGTTGTGGGACCATGAGGACGTGACTTCGACCTGGGTGGAACCCTCCAACACGGCGACCGCGCTGCTGCTCCTCGGCCGCGGCAGCGACCCCGCCACCGAGCGTGGCGTGGAGTGTCCGGGAGACCTGCCGGCGCCGAGCGACCCGGACCTGGTGGCCCGGGCGGCGGCGGCGAAGGCCGCGCTGGGCACGAAGGTGTTCGTTCTCGGCCACCACTACCAGCGCGACGAGGTGATCCAGTTCGCCGACGTCACCGGCGACTCGTTCAAGCTGGCCCGGGAGGCGGCGGCCCGCCCCGACGCGGAGTACATCGTCTTCTGCGGCGTGCACTTCATGGCCGAGAGCGCGGACATCCTCACCACCGACGCGCAGCGGGTGATCCTGCCCGACCTGGCGGCCGGTTGCTCGATGGCCGACATGGCGGTGCTGTCGCAGGTCGAGCGGGCCTGGGAGGTGCTGACCGACCTGGGCGTCGCGGCGGACACCGTCCCGGTGACGTACATGAACTCCTCGGCGGACATCAAGGGCTTCGTCGGCCGCAACGGTGGTGTGGTCTGCACCTCGTCGAACGCCAAGCGGGCGCTGGACTGGGCGTACGCGCAGGGTTCGAAGGTGCTGTTCCTGCCCGACCAGCACCTGGGCCGCAACACGGCGGTGCTGGAGATGGGCTACTCGCTCGACGACTGCGTGCTCTACGACCCGCACAAGCCGAACGGTGGGCTCACCGCCGAGCAACTGCGCGACGCCAAGATGATCCTGTGGCGCGGGCACTGCTCGGTGCACGGCCGGTTCACCCTGGACAGCGTGCAGGACGTCCGGGCCCGGGTGCCCGGGGTCAACGTGCTGGTGCACCCGGAGTGCCGGCACGAGGTGGTCACCGCCGCCGACCAGGTCGGTTCGACGGAGTACATCATCAAGGCGATCGAGGCGGCACCGGCCGGCTCGGCGTGGGCGGTCGGCACCGAGCTGAACCTGGTCCGCCGGCTGGCGCTGGCCCACCCCGACAAGCAGATCATGTTCCTGGACAAGGCGGTCTGCTACTGCTCCACGATGAACCGGATCGACCTGCCGCACCTGGTCTGGGCGTTGGAGGAGCTGGTCGCCGGCCGGGTGGTCAACCAGATCACCGTCGACGCGGACACCGCGCACCACGCCCGGGTGGCGCTGGACCAGATGCTCGCGCTGCCGGGTGCCGACACCCCGCCGCCCGCCGCAACCTGATCACCTACGGTCACCGCCGAGGTACGGGAACGTACCGGATTCGCCGGTTCGTTCCGTAACCCGTGCGGTGACCGATTCCTATTTCGTCACGGAGGGCTATGCTGCCGGGGCGACGTACCACGGGGACCGTTTTGAGCCGGCCCCGTCCCGGGTAGCTGGACAGCTCGTACCGGACAGCTGGACAGCATGCCCCATCATCGACTCACCCCGCACCACCCGACACGCGCTGGAGGTTTGCGTTGACGGACGACGTCCTGGTCGTACACGGAGGTACCCCGCTCGAAGGGCGGATCCGCGTGCGCGGCGCGAAGAACCTGGTCTCCAAGGCGATGGTCGCGGCCCTGCTGGGCGACTCGCCCAGCCGGCTGTTCGACGTCCCCAAGATCCGTGACGTCGAGGTGGTCCGCGGGCTGCTCGGCCTGCACGGGGTGAAGGTGACCGACGGCACCGAGGACGGCGAGCTGGTCTTCGACCCGTCCAACGTCGAGAGCGCCAGCACCGACCAGATCAACGTGCACGCCGGGTCCAGCCGGATCCCGATCCTGTTCTGCGGCCCGCTGCTGCACCGGCTCGGCCACGCGTTCATCCCCGACCTGGGCGGCTGCCACATCGGCCCCCGCCCGATCGACTTCCACCTCCAGGCGCTGCGCGAGTTCGGCGCGACGGTGGAGAAGACCCCCGAGGGTCTGCACCTGTCCGCACCCAACGGGCTGCACGGCACGAAGTTCGCCCTGCCGTACCCGAGCGTCGGCGCGACCGAGCAGGTGCTGCTGACCGCGGTGATGGCCGAGGGCGTCACCGAGCTGCGTAACGCCGCCGTCGAGCCCGAGATCATCGACCTGATCTGCATCCTGCAGAAGATGGGCGCGATCATCAAGGTGCACACCGACCGGGTGATCGAGATCCAGGGTGTCAAGCGGCTGCACGGCTACAGCCACCGGCCGATCCCGGACCGGATCGAGGCGGCGAGCTGGGCGGCGGCGGCGCTGGCCACCCGGGGTCACGTCGAGGTGCTCGGCGCGCAGCAGGCCGACATGATGACCTTCCTCAACATCTTCCGCTCCGTCGGCGGCGAGTACGAGGTCACCGACGCCCGGCCGCCGAAGCTCAGCGACCCGGGCCAGGAGGGCGGCATCCGGTTCTGGCACCCCGGCGGTGAGCTGAACGCGGTGGCGCTGGAGACCGACGTGCACCCCGGCTTCATGACCGACTGGCAGCAGCCCCTCGTCGTGGCGCTGACCCAGGCCCGGGGCCTGTCGATCGTCCACGAGACGGTCTACGAGCAGCGGCTGGGCTACACCGAGGCGCTGAACACGATGGGCGCCAACATCCAGGTCTACCGGGACTGCCTCGGCGGTACCCCGTGCCGGTTCGGCCGACGCAACTTCAAGCACTCCGCGGTGATCGCCGGCCCGAGCAAGCTGCACGCCGCCGACCTGGTCATCCCGGACCTGCGGGCCGGGTTCAGCCACCTGATCGCGGCACTCGCCGCCGAGGGCACCTCCCGGGTGTACGGCGTCGACCTGATCAACCGGGGCTACGAGGACTTCGAGGCCAAGCTGGCCAGCCTCGGCGCGCACGTAGAACGGCCGTAACCGACCGTCCCCCCGGCGGCCCCGACCGCCACCCGACGGCCCCCGTGGGCCCGTTCGACCCGCTCCACCGAGCGCCCGGTGCACCCGTGATGTGCACCGGGCGCCGTCGGGTGGCTACCCTTCACCTCGTGCCGTCGCTGTTTCGCCGCAAGTCCGCCGACTCCGACTCCTCCGCCACCGCCACGGTGGTGACCGAGGAGCCATCCGCCGCACGCCCCCGGGGCTACACCCCGAGCAAGAAGGAACTGGGCGTCGAGACCCCGAAACGGCCGGTCGCCGGCCGCCGGCCGGCCGGTCCGACCCGGCCGCTGACCAAGGAGGAAGCCCGGGAGCAGCGCCGCAAGGCGCGCACCGAGGCGGCCGCCGAGTTCCGCCGCGAGGGCGGCCCCCGGGACCGGGGGCCGGAGCGGCTGCTGGCCCGCAACGTCGTCGACTCGCGGCGGACGATCGGCACCTGGTTCTTCGGTGGCGCGTTGATCGTGCTGATCGGGTCGAACGCCGCGATGCCGCAGGCGATCCGGCTCGCCTCCAACGTCGTGTGGGGGGCGCTCGCGCTCGGCGTGGTGATCGACTCGGTGCTGATCTCCCGCCGGATCAAGAAGCTGGTGCGGGAGCGCCACCCCAACAGCGGTGAGCGGATGGGTTCGCTCTACCTCTACGCGATCATGCGGTCGATCACCTTCCGCCGGATGCGCGCCCCGGCACCCCGGGTGAACATCGGCGACCCGATCTGACCGACGTCACCCGACGGCCCCGCCCCGGTGGCGGGGCCGTCGTCGTGTCCGGTAGCCGTCGTCGCGTCCGGCGGCCGTCGTCGCGTCCGGTAGCCGTGGTCGTGTCCGGTAGCCGTCGTCGCGTCCGGTGCTCGGGACGGCGGGCGGGAGCGGGGCCGGTCCGGGACCGGTCACGACGGGCGGCGCGGGTCGGGGGCCGGGCTGCGGTAGAGCCGGGCCACCACGTCCTCGATGTCCGGTTCGACGATCGAGACGTCACGCAGCGCGGCCAGCCCGGCCAGCGCGGAGACCACCTCCGCCACCCCCGCCGACTCCAACGCGTAGACCAACCGGCGGCCGTCGGCCTCGACCCGGTGCAGCGGCGCCCCCACCGGCTGCGGCGGCGTCGGCAACGGGGTGTCCAACTCGGCGACGACCAGCCGGCGGGAACCGTAGCGGGCGTGCAGGGCGGCGATCGAACCGTCGTGCACCACCCGGCCGTGGTCGACCACCACCAGCCGGGCGCAGAGCCGCTCGATGTCGGCCAGGTCGTGGGTGGTCAGCACCAGCGTGGTGTCGCCGGCCCGGCCCAACTCGGCGAGGAACCCCCGGACCGCCTGCTTGCTCACCACGTCCAGCCCGATGGTCGGCTCGTCGAGGAAGAGCACCTGCGGGCCGTGCAGCAGCGCCGCGGTCAACTCGCCGCGCATCCGCTGCCCCAGCGACAACTGCCGCACCGGGGTGTCCAGGAAGGCGTCCAGGTCGAGCAGGTCACGACAGCGGCGCAGCCGGGCGGCGTGGTCGGCGGCGGGCACCCGGTAGAGGTGGCGCAGCAGGTCGAACGAGTCGCCCAGCGGCAGGTCCCACCACAACTGGGACCGCTGGCCGAAGACCACCCCGATGCGCAGCGCCAGCCGGGTCCGGTCGGCGACCGGGCGCAGGCCGCAGACCCGGGCCTGACCCGCCGACGGGCTCAGCACCCCGGTGAGCATCTTCAGGGTGGTCGACTTGCCCGCCCCGTTCGGGCCGATGTAGCCGAGCATCTCGCCCTGCTCCACCCGCAGGTCGATGCCGTCCACGGCGGTGACCGTCCGCTTCTCCCGGCGTAGCCGGCCCACCTTCACCCGTACCGTGAACTCCTTGCGTAGCCCGTCCAGTTCGATGACGCTCATGACCCCGTACTCCGGTAGTGGCGGATGCCGGTGCGCCAGGCCGTCGCCGCGAGCGCGGCGGCGACCAGCGCCACCGCCGGCGCCGCCCAGCCGGCCCACGACGGCAGGCCGAGCGGGTCGGCGCGGCCCAGCAGCGCCAGCGCCGGCTGGTAACTGACGAAAGCGAACCCCAGGCCGTACGCGAAGGCGGCCCGGAACCACCCGTCGAAGATGGTCACCGGGTACGTGGTGAAGTCCCGCCCGCCGTAGGTGACCGAGTTGGCCAGCTCACCGGAGTCCACCCACCAGAACGACACGGTGGCGGTCGCCACGAAGAGCGACCCGAAGAAGACCACCCCGGCCAGCGGGGCGACCACCGCCAACGCCACCCGGGCCGGCGTCCAGTCGATCCCGGCCGAGGTCAGCGCCACCACCAGCACGCCCACCCCGAACACGCCCCGGGACACCTTGCGCAGCGGCAGGTTCATCAGCAGCAGTTGGGGCAGCGCGCCGAGCGGGCGCAGCAGCACCGCGTCGAACAGGCCGGTCCGCACGTGGGTGGGCAGCCGCTCGATGTTGCCGACCAGCAGGTCCGCCACCGCGAAGGCGCTGGCCGACAGCCCCACCATCACCAGCGTCTCGCGCAGCGTGAACCCGCCCAACTCCCGGGTCACCCCGTAGATCACCAGGACGGTGACCACGTCGAACACGGTGGCCCCCACGTTGCCCAGCAGGTCCAGCAGGAACGATGCCCGGTACGCCGTCTGCGACCGGGCCTGCGCCCCGAGCAGCGCCCGGTACGCCCGCAACGTCCCACCCGGCCGGACCGCCTCGCCGGTGCACACCCCCTGCTCAACCACCCTGCACCACCAGCCGACGTTCGGCCCGCCGCTGCACCAGCCGGCAGGCGGCCAGCACCAGCACCGCCCAGCCGAGCTGGAGCGCGACCAGGCCGACCTGGACGGCCGGCGGATCCCGCTCCACCAGCACGTCCAGCGGGGTCTGCAGCAGGCTCGGGAACGGGGTGCCACACCACAGCACCAGTTGCAGCCACTCCGGCAGAAAACGCAACGGGAAGTAGAGCCCGGCCAGCACCCCCGACCCGAGGGTCCACAGCAGCAACGGACCCCGCGCGTCCTGCCACCAGTACGCGGTGGCGTTGACCAGGAACCGGCAACCGAAGCAGAGCACCACGGCGGTCACCACGGAGACCACGAAGAGCCCGACGGTGGGCCACCGGGACGGCAGGTAGACGTCGAAGAACAACGGCCCCACCAGGACCGGCGGCAGCAGCCGGGCCAGCGCCGCGTAGCCGGCCCGACCCAGGTCGGTGGCGAGGTAGCTGGTCACCGGGTGCACCGGGCGGAGCAGGTCGGCGGCCACGTCACCGGTGCGGATCCGGTCGGCCAGGTCGCTCCAGCCCCAGAGCAGCACCACGGCGAGCAGCCCCTGCCCCACCCAGACGAAGGTGGCGAGCTGGGCCCGGTCGTACCCGCCGACGGTCCCGGAACCGGCGGCGGCCAGCAGCACCGCGCAGCGCAGGAAGCCGAACACGGTGTTGGTCACGACACCGGCCACGGCCGCCTGCCGGTAGGTGGAGTAACGACGGAAGCCGGCCCGGGATAAAGCCCCGAATGTCCGGAACCATCGGGTAACGTTTGCGCTCGTGGCAGGTGCCACAGTGGCGGTGACCGAGCCCACGCCGCTACCCTCCTTCCGCAGCCCCGCCGTGCCGGACGGGGGACTCTACCGGCATCCCGGAGCGCCCCGCACGACAATTTGCAACGAGGTGACACCGCCGTGAGCGAGCGACGCGAGCCGGGCATCGGACCGCGCCGCACGCGTGGCCACGGAGCCCCCCGATGACGGGCGGTTGGCCCGACCGTTGGGACGCCCCGCCGGAACCCGCCTGGGTGATCGAGCCGACCGGCGAATGGCATCCCCAGTTCCCCGGCCAGCGCTACCCCGGCGACATCGGCAGCCAGTACGCCGACCCCCGGGGGCGGGTCACCGCCTCCGGTCGCGCCGAGGTGCCCCCGCTCGCCCCGACCCGCCCCGACGGCACCTACCTCGGCCGGTCCTGGGCCGACCAGCAGGACGACCAGACGAACCGCCGTGGCGAACCGCGCACCGACCACGACGCGTACCGGCGACCGACCGACGACGCGTACCGGCGGCTCCCGGACGAGCCGATCTGGCAGCGGGAACGCCGTCAGCCCGCAGCGGACCGGCACGTACCCGACCGGTACGACGCACTGTCGGCCCTGGACCGGCAGACCGGTCGGACCAACTGGTCCGACCGGCGGCGCGGCACCGCCGAGCCGGCCCCGACCGGGTGGCACCACGACCGGGCCGGCGGCGACCGGCACGACACCGACCGGCACGACGACGTTGGCCGGCACGACGCCCCGCCCCGCCAGGACCGCACCGCCCCCGGTGTCACGCCGGTCTCCCCCGGCCGCCCGCCGGTATCCCCCGCCCCCCGCCACGAGCCGCCCCACGGTGCCCGGCCCGACCGGTCCACCGAACCGGGCTGGGGGGCCGCCCCGACGCAGAACCCGCCCCGCCGCCGGGTCACCGGGGAACGCCCCAGCGCCGACCGTCGCACCACCGACGACACACACGACTACGACCGGCTGACCGCCGAGGACTTCGCCGATCCCGACCAGCGGGCCGGCAACGGCGCGCAGCACCGCACCACCGGTGGGTACGAACCTCTCCCGGCCCGGCCGGCACCGACCGGACGGGACCTGCCACCCCGGTTCCGCGACGACGACCCGCTGCGGTCCCCCCGCCGGGACGACGAACGACCCGCCGCGCACAGCCACGACGACCAGCGGTACCGCCTGCCCGGGGACGCCCCACGGCACCGCCCGCCCGACGGCGGCCGAGGGGCGATGGCCCCCATTCCCGAGGAGCGTTGGCAGCACCCGCGCGGGCCCGACGAGCGCCGGTCGCCGGACCCACGCGAGGCGGCCGTGCGCAGCGAGGCGTACCCCGACCTACGCTCCCGCGAGGTGGTCACACCACCCCGCGAGCCGTGGAACACCTCCGGCACCGACCGGGCGGAGCCGCTGCGCCCCGCCCGGGAAGCGGAGCACGGTCGCGACGTCCGGCAGCCGTATGCCCGGCCGGAACGCCACCCGGCGGAGCCGACCCGGCCCACCGCCCCGCCTGCCCCGTCCGGCCCGTGGGGTCCCCGTCCCGGCCCGCCCCCGGCGCAGCCCGGCGAGCACCCCGCCACTGCCCGCCCGGGCCACGCCGACGCCACCAACCCGGGCGTCGGGCGGCCCGGCCCGGTGCCGCCGGGCACGCCCGTACCGCCGGCCGACCTGCCGACCCGGCAGCGCCGCACCGACCGGTGGTCGCCCGCGCCCGACCCGGACGAGACCGCCCCGGTCTCGGCGCCGCCGGCCGCCCGGTTGCACCTCGAGTTCCGCCAGCCCACGCCGGCCACCCCGCCGGCCGACCGGCCCACCACGGGGTCCGGCACCGACCGGGCCGTTCCCGGGCGGACCCCGGCGGCGGCCACGGGTGGCTCCGCAACCGACCGGACCGCTCTGGAGATCACCCCGGACCGACCACGCCGGTACGTCCCACCGACGCCGGAACCCGACCCGACCGACCACCGGGACACCGCTGCCCGTACCACGTCCGGGGGTGCCGCAGCCTGGTTCCAACCCGGCCGCTCGGCCTCCGCACCAACCACGCCCGCCGCACCGTCCAGCCCGACCACACCGCCCGGCCCAACCACGACACCGCCCCGCCCGACGCCCACGCCATCCCGCCCGACGCCCACGCCGCCCGGCCCCACGCCCACGCCGCCCGACCAGACCGTGTCGCACAGGCCGACCGCGTCGGCCGGCGCAGCGCCCGCCACGGTCGAGCCGCCGGCACCGCGCACCGGTCGACCGGCCTCCACCCCACCCCCCTCGGACGTGTCACGGGCGGAGGGCACGGAGGTCCGGGCCCCCCGCTCGCCGGCCCCCGCCGCCGCTGGCCGGCCGACCCCGCCCATCGCTCCCCCTCCCGCCGAGGACCGGCCGGAGACCCCGGTAGCCGACGCCGCCGACACCCGTGGGCGGCCGACCGTCGTCGACCGCGAAACGGGGTCGGCCGCCCACGGGCTCGCCGAGCGCGAAACGGGGCCGGTGGACCTGGCGACCAGTTCCGGCGCCTCCGGCATCCGACCCGGTCCCGACCGTGGTCCCCTGCCGACCGCCGGTCGGGACGCCCCGTCCCCACTCGCCGGCCCCCCGGGTGGGACCGGGCTGCCTCCGTCAACTGACCCCGGCACGGCCGGCCCCGGCACGGTCGCCGGCACCCGCCCGACCGCCCCTGTCACGGACGGCACCGGCACGGACGAAACCGGACCGGCCGACGACGATCCGGCCACCGGTACCGCCACGGGCGTGAGTGCCGCCGCGGCGGCGACCACCGCTCCCACGCCGCCCGACACCGCAACGTTGCCGGGCACCACGCCACCGCCGGGCACCGCGACACCGCCGGGCACCGCGGCACCGCCCCGCCCGACAGCGCCGACCGATACACCACCACCGCCCGGCACCACGCCACCGCCGCCCACCACGCCACCGCGCGGCACCGCAGCACCGCCGGGCACCATGCCACCGCCCGGCACCCCGGCACGGGCCGGCACCACGACACCGCCCGGCACCACAGCACCGGTCGACACCCCGGCACCGACCAGCGCGGGGGTGTCGAACGCCACGGCAGCGCCGACCGCCGCCGGAGTTCCGCCGGGCGACCTCGCACGGGCAACCGCCGCGCCCGCCACCGACGCGGTGGCCGACGCCGTCGGGCCGGCCGGTGGCACACCGGAGCCGGCCACCACCGGGACCCGACCGGACACCACCGGGGTCCAGCAGACCGCTACCGGGGTCCAGCCGGAGACCACCAGCCTGGCGGCGACGGTCGTCGGCGGCCTGGACCGGACGTCATCTCCGGACCGGCCCCCGGCTCCGGGACGAGCCACGACCACGAACCCGACCACCAGCACGGAACGGAACACAGCTCCCGAAGGGGCCACGACCACCGGGCAGATCACGACCACCGGGCAGACCTCGACCACGGACCGGTCCGGCACTGCCGAACAGGCTGCGGCACCCGAGCTGGTCCCGGCCACGGACGGTGCCGCTGCTGCCCGGCAGGCCGCGTCGACGCACCTGCCCCAGGGCGATCCGGAGCAGGCGCTGGCCGGCTACCGGTGGCAGCTGGACCCGCAGACCCTGCGCGAGGTGGTCGACGACCCGACCGAACTACGACTCATCCGCCGCCGGTTGACCGAGAAGCTCGCCTCGGCCCTGGACAACCGGGCCCGGGCCCGGCTGCTCAGTCTGAGGGCGGTGCTCTCCCGGCTGGTCGGCGACCTCGCCGACGCGGTGGCCGACGGCCGGCTCGCGCTGACCTACGCCGAGGCGACCGGTGAACTGCGGCGTACCGCGCTGGCCCGGGCGCGGCTGGCCGAGGCGCTGCGCTGGAAGGGTGAGTTCGCCGAGGCCGACCGGCTCTTCGCCGAGGCGAACTCGACGGAGCTGCCGGACCGGCTGCGGTCGGCCCTGCACGAACACGCCGGCCGGTGCTGCTATGACCAGGGCCGGTTGATCGAGGCGTGCGGGCACTTCGAGCGGGCCCTCGACCTGCACCGGGCCGACGATCCGGAGCTGACCGAGCGGATCGGGGTGGCGCTGGACGCGGTGTACGCGCGTGCGGTGGCCCGGGAGGGGTTCGGGCCGTACCCACGCAGCCGTGACGAGGTGCGGCACGGCCGCCGCTCCCCGCGGCCCACCCAGGACGGCCGGGGCCGCTGGGGGTACGCGGACACCGACGGTGACCTCGTCGTCGACTACCGCTACGCCGAGGCGCAGCCGTTCCACGAGCGGCTGGCCTGGGTACGCCACCCCGACCAGGCCGGCTGGGAGCTGATCGACGAGTCGGGCGTCACCCGGCTCGACACCGCGTACGCCCGGGTGCTGGCCTTCTCCGACGGCCTGGCCTGGGTGTCGCAGGGCGGCGACGCGGACTGGTCGGCGATCGAGCCCGACGGGACGGTGGTGGTGCCGGCGGGTTTCGAGGAGGTACGACCGTTCCGGGCCGGGGTGGCGGCCGTACGGCGGGGCGGCTGGGGGGCGGTGGACCGGCACGGTCGACTGGTCGTCCCCCCGCGCTACCACGGGCTCGACACGATGCTGTCCGACGGTCGCCGGCTCGACGGCTTCACCGACGAGGGGCTGGCCGTGGTGGAGCTGGCCGGCCGCCGGGGCGTGCTCGACCGCACCGGCGCGGTGCTGGTCCGGCCGGTGCACCCGGCGTTGGTGATCCACCCGGTGGCGTTCCTGATCGGCGACGGGATGAGCCACTGGGGGGCGTTGGACCGGCGGGGCGAACCGCTGATCCCCCCGGTGCACCCCGACTGGGACACGGTGGTGGCGGAGATCGACAGGCTGCTCGCCGACACCCACCCGGTGCTCTGACGCCCGACCGCGTCGGCGGGTGCCCGGGGCCGGTCGGGGCTAGGGTCGCAGGATGGAATTCCGACACCTTGGCCGTTCGGGCCTCATGGTCAGTGAGATCTCGTACGGCAACTGGATCACCCACGGTTCCCAGGTCGAGGAGGAGGCGGCGCTGGCGTGTGTCCGGGCCGCCCTGGACAACGGCATCACCACCTTCGACACCGCCGACGTCTACGCCGGCACGCGCGCCGAGACGGTGCTCGGCAAGGCCCTCGCCGGGGAGCGCCGGGAGGGGTTGGAGATCTTCACCAAGGTCTACTGGCCGACCGGCCCCGGCCGCAACGACCGTGGTCTGTCCCGCAAACACATCATGGAGTCGATCAACGGTTCGCTACGCCGCCTCCAGACCGACCACGTGGACCTCTACCAGGCCCACCGGTACGACTACAGCACGCCGCTGGAGGAGACGATGGAGGCGTTCGCCGACGTCGTACGTGCCGGCAAGGCGCACTACATCGGTGTGTCGGAGTGGAAGGCGTCACAGCTGCGCGAGGCGCACGCCCTCGCCCGGGAACTGCGCATCCCGCTGGTGTCCAACCAGCCGCAGTACTCGATGCTGTGGCGGGTCATCGAGGCCGAGGTGGTGCCCGCCAGCGAGGAGCTGGGCATCTCCCAGATCGTCTGGTCGCCGATGGCCCAGGGGGTGCTGTCCGGCAAGTACCTGCCGGGCCAGCCGCCGCCGGCCGGTTCCCGGGCCACCGACGAGAAGTCCGGTGCCAACTTCATCGCGCAGTGGCTGGGCGACGAGGTGCTGACCCGGGTGCAGCAGCTCAAGCCGCTCGCCGAGCAGGCCGGGCTGACCATGCCGCAGCTCGCCGTCGCCTGGGTGTTGCAGAACCCCAACGTCGCCTCGGCGATCATCGGCGCGTCCCGCCCCGACCAGGTGCACGACAACGTCAAGGCGGCCGGGGTGACCCTGGAGGCCGACCTACTCAAGGCCATCGACGAGATCGTCGCCCCGGTCACCCAACGGGACCCGGCCAAGACCGAGAGCCCGGCCCAGCGCCCCTGACCGGCGCCGGTCCCATCCCGCCCCGTCCGGGGTGGGATGGGATCAGGTCTGCCAGAAGCGGATCAGGGACAGCGCGGTGCTGTAGAGCCACGGCGGCAGGCCCAGCAGGTCGCTGAGCCAGAAGACCGCGGTGAAGAACCAGTTGCCGATGCGCGGGTTCCACAGCAGGGCGAAGAGCAGGATGAAGCCGAACGGCGCGAACATGTCGTACATCCGGCGCCACTGCGGGTTGAGCCACGGCTGGATCATGTTGCCGCCGTCCAGGCCGGGCACCGGGAGCAGGTTCAGCACGCTCGCGGTGAGCTGGAGGAACGCCAGCAGCGCCACCCCGGCCCAGAACTCGATCGGGCCGCCCGCGTCGATGCCCACCCGCAGCACCACCACCAGCAGCAGGGTGAACAGCACGTTGGTGGCCGGGCCGGCGAGGCTGACCAGGGTGTGCCGCAACCGCCCCGGGATGGCGTGCCGGTCCACCCACACCGCCCCACCGGGCAGGCCGATGCCGCCGAGCAGCACCACCACCACCGGCAGCACGATCGACAGCAGCGGGTGGGTGTACTTGAGCGGGTTCAACGTCAGGTAGCCCCGGTGGGCGATGTCCCGGTCACCGGCCCGGTAGGCGACCACCGCGTGCGCGTACTCGTGCAGGCACAGCGAGACCAGCCAGCCGGAGACGACGAAGAGGAACACGTCGAACCGGACGTTGCCCACCCCGTTCCAGACCAGCACGCCACTGGTGACGAAGAGCGCCACCAGGGCCAGGAAGATCGGGCTGGGCCGGAACGCCGCCCGGGGCACACCGAGCACCAGCGGCTCGCCCCCCGGGCGGTCGTACCCCATCACTCCGCCGTCGGCAGCAGGCTCATCCGGTAGTCCACCCGATCGTCCTCGACGAGCGTGACCGAGGTGACGCCGGACGTCGCGAGCTCCCGCCAGGTCTGACCGATCCAGGACTCGGCGTCCGCCTGGCTGCTGAACGTATCCGCCGGCCCGTCGACCGGTGCGCCGTCCGTGCCCTCGTACCGCCAGCTCCACGCCATGCCGCGTCTCCCCTCGCCGCTCAACCGTCCCCGGGGGACGGATCCCCGCAAGCGTAGTCGGCCGGTGCGGAGCGCACCGGACGCACGCCCCCTGGCTGCCGGGTTCCGCGCAGCGTGACGGGCCCGGGCCGGCGGGCGGGGCCGGGTCGGGCGGCCTTAAGGTACGGGCATGTCCGTTGACGGGTGGAACACGGTCCTGGTGCTCGGCGGTATCCGTTCGGGCAAGTCGGAGTTCGCCGAGTCCCTGGTGGCCGAAGCCCCCACGGTGCGGTACGTGGCGACGTCGGCCGCCGCCGACCCGGACGACACCGAGTGGGCCACCCGACTGGCCGCCCACCGGGCCCGCCGGCCGGGCAGCTGGACCACCGAGGAGACCGCCGGGGACCCGCGCCGGCTCGCCGACGTGCTCGCCTCGGCCGGGCCGAACGAGACGCTGCTCGTCGACGACCTGGGCGGCTGGGTGACCGTGCTGCTCGACCCCGCCCACCAGCCGGCCGACGACGTCGCCACGATCACCGAGCTGGCCGACGCGGTACGCGCCAGCGAGGCGCGGATCGTGCTGGTCAGCCCGGAGGTGGGGCTGTCGCTGGTGCCGACCACCCCGTTGGGGCGGGCGTTCACCGATGCGCTGGGCGCCGCCAACCGGGCCGTCGCGGACGCCTGCGACGCCGTCGCGCTGGTGGTCGCCGGCCAGCCGGTCTGGCTCAAGCCGGCCACCCCGGCCCGGCCGGTCGACGTACCCACCCAGGCCACCCCGACCACCGGTGCGGCCGCGCCGACCAGCGGTGTGGCGGACCCGACCGGCGGCGCGCAGCCGCCGCTGCCGGACGTGCTGACCCCCACCGTGCCGGCGGCCCCGGCCGCACCGACCGCCGACGGCACCGGCTGGGCGGCACCGACCATGGCGCTGCCGGTGGTCGCCACCGGGCTCGTCATCCAGCCCGGCATGGAACTGCCGATGCCCGACGAGTACGCCGGACCGCAGGCGGTGCAGCGGCTCGGCACCCTGGACCTGCCGGGGGCCGGGCTGGGCGTGCTGGAGCGGGTGGTCGAGTTCGCCGCCGCCACCCAGGGCACGCCGACGCCTACGCCGTGGACCGGTGTCCGGGTGCTGCTGCTGCACGGCGACCACGCCGGTGGCGCGGCGGCCGGGGCACCGGTCGGGGAGTCGGCCCGACTGGCCCGGCAGGCCCGCGCCGGCCGGGGTGCGTTGGCCCGGCTGGCCGCCGAGAGCGGTGCCAGCCTCCAGGTGGTGGACGCCCCGCCGTCCGCGCCGATCGAACACGGGCCGGCGCTGGACGCCGACGCCGTCGAGGCGGCGCTGCGCTACGGCTGGCGGTTGGCCGAGGAGGCCGCCGAGGCGGGCGTACGACTGCTGGTGCTGGGGGCCTGCGGCGCGGGCGCGGAGGCCGCTGCGGCGGCGGTGCTCGTGGCGACGGCCGGCGCGGAGGCCCCGACCGTGCTGGGTCGGGTGCACACCGCCGACGGCGAGATCGACGACGCCGCCTGGATGGTGCGGTGCGCGACCGTACGGGACGCCCTGCACCGCACCCGCCGCTCCCCCCGCGACGCCAAGGACATCCTGGCCGAGCTGGGCGGCGGCGACGTGGCGGTGGCGGCCGGTGTGCTGCTCGGTGCGACCGCCCGCCGGGTCCCGGTGCTGCTGGACGGGCCGGTCGGGCTGGCCGCTGGCATGGTCGCCCGGGACCTGGCCGGCCAGGCCCGGCACTGGTGCCTGCTGGTCGACCACGGCGGCCACCCGGCGGTCCGGCTCGCCGCCGACGTGCTCGGCCTGACCCCGCTGCTGGACCTGCGGCTCGACCTCGGCGAGGGGGCCAACGCGCTGGCCGCCCTGCCGCTGCTGCGCTCGGTGCTGGCGCTGGCCGGGTCGCTGCCCGCGCACCCGCACCACGGTGGCCCCGACGACGAGCCCACCGGCGACCCGACCGGCGACGTCGCCCCGACCACGCCGACCGCCGCCACGGCCACGCCGACCGGTGAGGTCGGGGCCACGCCGACCGGTGAGGTCGGGGCCACGCCGACCGGTGAGGTCGAGGCCAACACCGTTCCGGCCACCGCCGACCGGGCCAGCGACCTCCCGGCCGGCGACGCCGCGACCGGGGCGGCGGACCCCGACGCCGGGCCGGCCGTGGGCGAGGTGGCGGATCCCGACGCCGGGCCCGCCGGGCCGGACGCCACCCCGGAGTTCGCGGAGCCGGTGCCGGCCGGCCCGGGCCCGACCACCACCGACGCCGGGCCGGAACGCGACCCGTCCGGCCGGCGTGCCGGCTGAGTCGGGGCGCGGCGACGGGTTCCGACTGGCGCTGACCACCCTCACCACCGTGCCGGTCCGCGCCGGCCGGATCGACCGGGCCACGGCGGGCACCGCGATGGCGCTCGCCCCACTGGTCGGGGTGCTGCTCGGCGTGCTGCTCGGGGCGGTGCTGCTGGTCCTGGCCGCGCTCGCCCCACTCCTGGTCGCCGCCGGGCTGACCGTCGGAGTGGCGGCCCTGCTGACCCGGGGGCTGCACCTGGACGGGTTGGCCGACACCGTGGACGCGCTGGGGTCGTACCGGCGCGGGGCGGCGGCGCTGGAGATCATGAAAAAGCCGGACGTGGGCCCGTTCGGCGTGGTCGCGCTGGTGGTCGTCCTGCTGCTCCAGACGGCGACCCTCGCCGAGCTGGCCGGACGCTCCTGGCCGACGGCGCTCGCCGCGGTGGTCGCCGGCACCGCCGCCGGTCGGCTCGGGATCACCCTGGCCTGCCGTCGGGGCGTGCCGGCGGCCCGTCCCGACGGGATGGGCGCGCTGGTCGCCGGGACGGTCGGGCCGGTCGCACCGGTCGTCGGCACCCTCGTCGTCGCGCTGGCGGCGGTGCCGGCCGTGCCGGGCCGCCCGTGGCAGGGGCCGCTGGCCGTGCTGGTCGCCCTCGCCGTCGCCACCGGCCTGCTCCGCCATCTGGTACGCCGCCTCGGCGGGATCACCGGCGACGTGCTCGGGGCCCTCGTGGAGGTGGTGACCACGCTGGTCTACCTGGGCTTGGTGCTGTCCGGCTGAGGACGACGCGGCGTGCCGGGTAGCGTTTGCCCCGACAACACCGGCACGGCCTTCCGGGGGACGACTTGCTCATCACGGACGACTTCCTGCCCGTACCGGTCCCGGAGTCGCTCAGCGCGACCTACCTGGTACCGATGGCGGGGTTGCCACCGGTGAGCCCGAAGACCGCGGTACGGGCGTTGGCGGGCCGGCTCGCCGACCCGGTCTACGGACTGGCCACGCAGATGCTGGACAGCCCGCTGATGTCGGTGGACACCCGCTCGATCGACGAGTTCCCGCAGCTGCCGCCGGACCTGCTCACCGCCTTCGGCGCGACCGAGGCCCAGTTGGGCCGGCTCGCCGCCGCCAGCCACCTGGTGGTGGTGCAGGCCGAGTACCGGCCGGGTTGGCCACCGGCGCACGAGTGGGCGGCCCGCGCGGTGGCCGCCGCCGTCGCCGAATCCGTCGACGGTGACGTGGTGGACGTGTTCGGGTTGCAGTTCCTCGACCCGGCGACGGCGCTGAAGTCGCTGCCGGACGCACAGGGCCGCATCCGGCTGGTCGACTGGGTGCTGGTCCCGTACTCCTCGGACACCGAGGGGCTGTGGTTCACCACCAAGGGGTTGCGCCGCTTCGGGCTGCTGGAGTTGCAGACCCAGGGGGTGCCCGACCACCTCACCCGGGCCTGGGGCGCGGTGCTGACCGGTGCCGCCCGCCGGCTGCTGCGGGACTGGACCGACGGGCTCGCCGGCGAGGAGGTGCCGGCGTTCGTGCAGCTGCCGGTGCTGGCCACGGTGACCGGCCACGACATCGCGGTGGCGTACGGCAACCCGGAGCAGCACGGCGCGACGGCCCCGGTGCTGCTGCGTCTGGAGCTGGACCCGGCGACCGACCCGGAGGCCGACTCGTTCCTCAGCCTGCGCCCGCCGCCCGGCCACCCCGGGCCGGACGGTCGCTACTTCGCGGCGGCCTGCGCGACCCTCTTCTCCGGCATCGAGCCGGACGTCCGGTACGCCCGCTCGGGCGACGCGATGAGCCGGGCCGTCGCCACCGCCCGCGCCGGGTTGGACGACATCCGGGCCCGGTTCCTCGCCGACGGGCTGCCACCGGAGGCCCAACTGGTGGTCAAGTACGGCCTACCCGGCGACGACGGCCCCGAGTACGTCTGGGCCGGGGTCAACTCGTGGGACGCCCCGGAGCGGATCGTCGGCGCGAGCGCCAGCGACGCCAACACCGACCCCACCGTCCGGATCGGCTCCCCGGTCGAGGTGGCCGTCACCGAGGTCGTCGACTGGGCGGTCCTCGACGGCACCGGCGTCATCGAGGGCGGCTGGACCCAGGCCGTCCTCGACGCCGGCGAACGCCCCCACCCCACCCACTAACCCCACCCGCCCTCGCCCTCGCCCCGCCTCGCCCCGGCCCGGCCCGGCCCGGTGAGCAAGAGGTTTACGTCAAAATCTCGGCCTGACATGACGTAAACCTCTTGATCACCGAGCCCAAGTCGGGGTCGCGGGAGCTGGCCTCGGGTGATCAAGAGGTTTAGGTCAGGATTTCGGCCCGACGTGACGTAAACCTCTTGATCACCGAGGCCAGCCCGGGGGCCGAGGACAGAACCGGTGGGTGGGGTCAGCGGACGGAGGGGGTGACGAAGGGGGGGCGGGTGATGCGCATCTGGGCGCGGCGGCCCCGGATGTCGACCTCGACGAGGTCGCCGTCGGCGAGTTTCGGGTCGGTGTCCAGCAGGGCGAGGGCGATGCCCTGCTTGCGGGTGGGGCTGAAGGTGCCGCTGGTGACCGTGCCGACCGGGGCGTCACCGGCGTGGACGGTCATTCCGGCACGGGGGATGGCCCGGTCGACGGCCTCCAGGCCGCGCAGCGTACGGCGGGGGCCGGCGGTCTTCTCGGCGCGCAGCGCGTCGCGGCCCCAGAAGGCCGGCTTGTCCCAGCCGACGGCCCATCCGGAGCGCCCCTGCACGGGGGTGATGTCCAGGGAGAGGTCCTGCCCGTGCAGCGGGTAGCCCATCTCGGTACGCAGGGTGTCCCGGGCGCCCAGCCCGCAGGCGCGCAGCTCGACCTGCTCCCCGGCGGCGAAGAGCGCGTCCCAGACGGCGACGGCGTGTTCGGCCGGCACCACCAGCTCGTAGCCCAGCTCACCGGTGTAGCCGGTACGGCAGACGGTCAGTTCGGCACCGGCCAGTGTCGCCGGGGAGAAGCTCATGTAGTCGTGCCCGGTGGGCAGGCCCAGCGCGTCGAGCAGCTCGGCCGAGCGGGGGCCCTGCACGGCCAGCACCGCGTACCGGTCGTGTTCGTCGGTGACCTCGACGTCGGCCGGGGCGGCGGCGCGCAGCCGGCGTACCACCTCGGCGGTGTTCGCCGCGTTGGGGATGAGGAAGACGTGGTCGTCGGCGTACCGGTAGACGATGATGTCGTCGACCACCCCGCCGGTGGCGTCGTCGCAGCAGAGCGTGTACTGCGCCTTGCCCGCCCCGATCCGGTCCAGGTCGTTGGTCAGGCAGGAGTTGACGAACCGCGCCGCGCCGGGGCCGGTGACCCGCGCCTTGCCCAGGTGTGAGACGTCGAAGACGCCGACCGCCGTCCGGACCGCCGCGTGTTCCCTGAGTACGCCGCCGCCGGCGTACTCCAGGGGCATCTCCCAGCCCCCGAAGGGGGCGAACTTGGCACCGAGCGCGGTGTGCCGCGCGTGCAGCGGGGAACGGCGCAGCCGGGTCGCGGCGGCGTCGGAGGTCACGTCCGTCATGGGTGGCAACTTACCGGTGGGTGCGCCGCTGGTTAGCATCGGCGGGACCCGTCGGCAGTTCGGCGGGACGCACCCGCGCTCCGGCGGTTAGGTTGCCGCCGGAGACCATCACCGCCGGTACGCGACGACGCGGCCGGCCCGGCCCGCCCGGAGTAGCTCAGTGACATCGTCCAGCACCACCCTCAGCCTGGTCGACACCGACCCCGCCGAGCTCACGGTCGACGCGATCGTGATCGGCGTACACAGTCAGACCACCGGCCCGGACGCCACGAGCGGTCCCGCCGGCACCCTGCTGCTGGCCGACGGCGCGGAGAGTATCGCCGCCGCCTTCGACGGCAAGCTGACCGCGACGCTGGCCCTGCTCGGCGCGACCGGCGGCCCCGGCGAGGTGATCAAGCTGGCCACGCTGGGCACCGTCACCGCACCGCTGGTCGTGGCGGTCGGGCTGGGTCCGGAGCCGACCGGTGCCGCCCCCGCCCCGGAGACCCTGCGCCGGGCCGCCGGCGCGGCGGTCCGGGCGCTGGCCGGGGCACCCCGGGTGGCCCTGAGCCTGCCGCTGCCCGACAATGCCGACGCCCCGGCCGTGCTGCGCGCGGTCGCCGAGGGCGCGCTGCTCGGCGGCTACCGGTTCGCCGGTTACAAGACCAAGCCGCAGCCGTCCCGGCGGGAGCCGGTGGCCGAGGTGCTGATCGCCGTACCGGACGCCGCCGACGCGACCGCCAAGGCCGAGATCGACCGGGCCACCGCGGTGGCCGGTGCGGTGCGCACCAGCCGGGACTGGGTCAACACCGCGCCGAACGAGCTGCGTCCGCCGGCCTTCGCCGACGCCGTCGCCACCGCCGCCCGCGCCGCCGGCCTCGACGTCGAGGTGCTCGACGAGCAGGAGCTGAGGGCCGGCGGGTACGGCGGCATCACCGCCGTCGGGCAGGGCTCCGAGGCCCCGCCGCGCCTGGTCAAGCTCACCTGGACCCCGCAGGGTGAGACGAACGGCAAGCGGGTCGCGCTGGTCGGCAAGGGCATCACCTTCGACACCGGCGGTATCTCGATCAAGCCGGCGCAGGGCATGTGGGAGATGAAGTCCGACATGGCCGGCGCGGCGGCCGTCGGGGCGGCGATGCTGGCGATCGCCGCGCTCAAGCCGTCCGTGACGGTGACCGGTTACCTGCCGATGGCGGAGAACATGCCGTCGGGCACCAGCTACCGGCCGGGTGACGTGGTCACCATGTTCAACGGCAAGCGGGTCGAGGTGCTCAACACCGACGCCGAGGGCCGGATGATCCTCGGCGACGCGATGGCCCGGGCCTGCGCCGACGGCACCGACTACCTGTTCGAGACGTCCACCCTCACCGGTGGTCAGGTGATCTCGTTGGGCAAGCGGATCGCCGGGGTGATGGGTACCCCCGAGTTGTGCGAGCGGGTGAAGGTGGCCGGTGACACGGTCGGCGAGCCGGCCTGGCCGATGCCGCTGCCGGACGACGTCCGCAAGGGCATGGACTCGGACGTGGCGGACATCTCGCAGGTCAACGCGGGCATGGACCGGGCCGGTCACATGCTCCAGGGCGGGGTGTTCCTGCGCGAGTTCGTCACCGACGACGTCGCCTGGGCGCACATCGACATCGCCGGCCCCGGCTACCACTCGGGTGAGCCGACCGGCTACTGGACCAAGGGCGGCACCGGTGTGCCGGTGCGTACCCTGGTGCAGCTGGTCGAGGACGTCGCCGCCAACGGCTGACGGATTCGCGACACGACGACGGGACGCCCACGGGCGTCCCGTCCGCGTTTTCCCGGGCCGGGCGCGTCGCCGGTCGGGCGTGACGTCGCCGGCACCGGGCGGGGCGGGGCGGGGCTCAGAACAGCTCGGGTCGGCGTTTGCGGCGTTCGTTGTAGTCGCGCATCCGCTGCGGGTAGCCCATCAGCCGGACGTCGTAGATCGGGATGCCCAGGGCGTGCGCGAAGCGGCGGGCGCCCTCCGGGCCGTCGATGCGCCGCCGGGTCCACTCGCCGTCGTCGGCGATCATGATGACGGTGGTCTCGGTCATCGTGGTCCGGGGTTCGATGAACGCCTCGACCCCCCGGCGGGTGCGGGCGAAGTTGGCCAGGTGATCCAGGTCAGCCCGTTCGGCCGGCCGGTCACGGTTGGCCGGGGTCGGCGGTTTGCGTCGCCGGAACAGCGCCACCGGGCTACTCCTCTCCCCCGTCCGTCGTCGAGGACGGTGCCAAGAGTACGTGTCGGGGACGTGTCGTTGGGCACCTCGGTACGCGCCCCGGACGGGCAAGTGACAAGATGACCGAGGTGGGGTCTGCCCGTGCCGCCCCGCCGTGACCCCCCGATGCAGCGAAGCGACCAGGGAGTTGGACGTGAGCGAGCCGAACGACGCAACCTTCGACATCGTCATTCTCGGAGGTGGCAGCGGCGGCTACGCGGCGGCGCTGCGTGCCGCCCAGCTTGACCTCTCCGTCGCGCTGATCGAGAAGGGCAAGCTCGGCGGCACCTGCCTGCACAACGGCTGCATCCCGACCAAGGCGCTGCTGCACGCGGCGGAGATCGCCGACCAGACCCGGGAGTCGGCGCAGTTCGGCGTCCAGGCCGAGCTGGTCGGCATCGACATGGCCGGGGTCAACGCGTACAAGGACGGGGTGATCTCCCGCCTCTACAAGGGCCTGCAGGGGCTGGTCGGCGGCAACAAGAACATCACCTTCGTGGCGGGTGCCGGCAAGCTGGTCGGCAAGAACGTCGTCGAGGTCGACGGCAAGCGCTACACCGGCCGCAACGTGATCCTGGCCTCCGGTTCGTACGCCAAGAGCCTGCCCGGCCTGGAGGTCGACGGCGAGCGGATCATCACCAGCGACCACGCGCTGACCCTGGACCGGGTGCCCGCGTCGGTGATCGTGCTGGGCGGCGGCGTGATCGGCGTCGAGTTCGCCAGCGTGTGGAAGTCCTTCGGGGTGGACGTCACCATCGTCGAGGCGCTGCCCCGGCTGGTGGCCGCCGAGGACGAGGAGTCGTCCAAGGCGCTGGAGCGGGCGTTCCGCAAGCGGAAGATCAACTTCAAGGTCGGCAAGCCCTTCGAGAAGGTCGAGAAGACCGAGAAGGGCGTCAAGCTGACCATCGCCGGCGGCGAGACCGTCGAGGCCGAGCTGCTGCTGGTCGCCGTCGGCCGGGGCCCGAACACCGCCGACCTCGGCTACGCCGAGCAGGGCGTCAAGCTCGACCGGGGGTACGTGCTGACCGACGAGCGGCTGCGCACCGGCGTGCCGAACGTCTACGCGGTCGGCGACATCGTGCCCGGCCTCCAGCTCGCCCACCGGGGTTTCGCCCAGGGCATCTTCGTCGCCGAGGAGATCGCCGGCCTGAACCCGGCCGTGATCGACGAGGCCGGCATCCCGCGCGTCACCTACTCCGACCCGGAGCTGGCGTCGGTGGGGCTGACCGAGGCCAAGGCCAAGGAGCAGTACGGCGACAAGGTCAAGGTCTACAACTACAACCTCGGCGGCAACGGCAAGAGCCAGATCCTCAAGACCGCCGGTTTCGTGAAGCTGGTACGCGTCGAGGACGGGCCGGTGGTCGGCGTACACATGGTCGGTGCCCGGGTCGGTGAGCTGATCGGCGAGGCGCAGCTCATCTACAACTGGGAGGCCTACCCGGCGGAGGTGGCGCAGCTCGTACACGCCCACCCGACCCAGAACGAGGCGCTGGGCGAGGCGCACCTGGCCCTGGCCGGCAAGCCGCTGCACGCGCACGCCTGACCCACACTCATTCCGCGACGCCGGCGGCAAGCGGGCGAGGATCGCACCAGGCCACGAAGGAGTTTCAGAACATGCCGGTATCGGTCACCATGCCTCGGCTCGGCGAGAGCGTCACCGAGGGCACCGTCACCCGCTGGCTCAAGCAGGAGGGCGAGACCGTCGAGGTCGACGAGCCGCTGCTGGAGGTCTCCACCGACAAGGTCGACACCGAGATCCCCTCCCCCGCCGCGGGGGTGCTGAGCCGGATCGTGGTCGGTGAGGACGAGACCGCCGAGGTGGGCAGCGAGCTGGCCGTCATCTCCGGCGAGGGCGAGTCGGCCGGCTCGCAGGACGACGGCGGGGCCGCCGAGCCGGAGCAGGCCGAGCCGGCCACCGAGCCGACGGCCGCCGCCGAGGGCACCGGCCCGGAGCCGGAGCAGCCGGAGCAGGAGCAGCCGGCGGCGCAGGCCGCCCCGGCGTCCTCGGGCGAGGGCACCGCGGTGAAGATGCCGGCGCTGGGCGAGAGCGTCACCGAGGGCACCGTCACCCGGTGGCTCAAGCAGGTCGGCGAGACCGTCGAGGTCGACGAGGCGCTGCTGGAGGTCTCCACCGACAAGGTCGACACCGAGATCCCGTCGCCGGTCGCCGGCACCGTTCTGGAGATCAAGGTCGCGGAGGACGAGACCGCCGCCGTCGGTGCGGACCTGGCGATCATCGGTGCGGCGGACGCCGCCCCGGCCGAGTCGACGCCGGAGCCGGAGCCCGCCCCGAAGGCGGAGGCCAAGCCCGCGCCGAAGGCCGAGCCGAAGCCGGAGCCCGAGGTCGCCGAGCCGACCCAGGGCGCGGGATACAACGAGCCGGCCGCCGAGGCCGAGTCGGCGGCCCAGCCGGCGAAGGCGGAGCAGGCTGCCCAGCCGGCCGCCCCGACCGCCACGCCGGCCCGGCCGGCCGCCCCCGTCCAGGGCGGCGGCGAGGAGGCCGCCGGTTACGTGACCCCGCTGGTGCGCAAGCTGGCCGGCCAGCACGGCGTCGACCTGGCCTCGGTCACCGGCACCGGCGTCGGTGGCCGGATCCGCAAGCAGGACGTGCTGGAGGCGGCGGAGAAGGCCAAGGCCGCCAAGGCCGCTCCGGCGGCCCCCGCGCAGCCGGCTGCGAAGGCTCCGGCGAAGCCGGCGGCCAAGGCGCAGCCGAGCGCCAAGCGCGGCAGCACCGAGAAGCTGCCCCGGATCCGGGCGACCATCGCCAAGCGGATGCAGCAGTCGCTGCACGAGATGGCGCAGCTGACCACGGTGATCGAGGTAGACGTCACCCGGATCGCCAAGCTGCGCGCCCAAGCCAAGGAGGCGTTCCAGCAGCGGCACGGCGTGAAGCTGTCGTTCCTGCCGTTCTTCGCCCTGGCGACCATCGAGGCGTTGCAGACGTACCCGATCGTCAACGCGAGCATGGACCTCGACGCGGGCACGATCACCTACCCCGACGCCGAGCACCTGGGCATCGCAGTGGACACCGAGCGCGGCCTGATGGTGCCGGTCATCCACGGTGCGGGCGACCTCAACCTGGGCGGCATCGCCAAACGGATCGCCGACCTGGCCGAGCGCACCCGGACCAACAAGATCAGCCCGGACGAGATCGCCGGGGCGACCTTCACGCTGACCAACACCGGCAGCCGGGGGGCGCTCTTCGACACCCCGATCGTGCCGTCGCCGCAGTCGGCGATGCTCGGCACCGGTGCCGTGGTGAAGCGTCCGGTCGTGGTGAACGACCCGGACCTCGGCGAGGTCGTCGCGGTCCGGTCGATGGTCTACCTGGCCCTGTCCTACGACCACCGGCTGATCGACGGCGCCGACGCGGCCCGTTTCCTGGTCGCGGTCAAGGAGCGGCTGGAGGGCGGCAACTTCGAGGCCGAGTTGGGCCTGTAACACCCGCGTTCGACGGAGGCGCCCCGGTCGGTCGACCGGGGCGCCTCCGTCGTCAGCACGCCAGGTGCCGGCCCGGGCGGACCGACCGGCCACCACCCGCCGGGCCATGCCGGGCGAGCGGGGCGGGGCGGGCGCACCGACCGGCTACCGCACGTCGGGCCCCTCGATCCGGGCAGGGCCGGCCGGGGCACGGCACCCGGCGGATCGGCGGGTCAGCCGCGCAGGGTCTGCTCGGAGACCGTCCAGAGCCGCTCGGCGGCGGCCGGGTCGAGGGCGTACGCGGCGACGCCGGTGCGGGTGCCGGGCTGGTGCGGGGCGGCCTGCTGGCAGTCCTCGAAGTACCGGCCACCGATCCCGTCGAGCAGCGGCGAGGTGGCGACCAGGACAGAGGTGGCGGCACCCTGCTCGACGGTCTTCCAGGTGGCCGCGCCGCCACCGCTGGCGGCCCGCATCCGCTCCAGTTCCTCGGCGCTGACGTACCGCTGGAGGTTGGTGTGGATCGCGCCGGGCATCAGCGCGTTGCTGAGGATGCCGTCGTCGGCCCAGCGCCGGGTCGCCTCGACGGCGAACAGCACGTTCGCGGTCTTCGACTGCCCGTACGCCGCCCACGGGTCGTAGGGGCGCTGCCGGAAGTGGATGTCGTCGAAGACCACCGGGGACCGCAGGTGCGCCGCGGAGCTGACCGAGACGATGCGGGCGCCGTCGGCGGCGGCGAGGGCGCGGTGCAGCCCGGTGGCGAGGGCGAAGTGCCCGAGGTGGTTGGTGGCGAACTGCAACTCCCAGCCCTCGGGGGTACGCCGCTCGGGCGAGGCCATGATGCCGGCGTTGTCGACCAGCAGGTGCAGCGGCCCGTCCCAGGTGGCCACGAAGGCGGCCACCGACGCCTGGTCGGCGAGGTCGAGCGGGGCGACCAGCAGCCGGTCGTTGCCGGTGCTGGCGGTGATGTCCCCGGCGGCCCGCTGGCCGGCGTCGAGGTCCCGGACGGCCAGGGTGACGTCGGCTCCGGCGGCGGCGAGGGCGCGGGCGGTCTCCACGCCGATGCCGGAGGCACCGCCGGTCACCACGGCACGGCGGCCGGTGAGGTCGACGTCGCGGACCACCTCCAGGGCGGTGGTCCGGGCGTCGAAGGGGGTGTGGACTGGCGAGTCGGTGGTCATGATCCGTCCTTGTCAGTGCGGTACGGGCCGGACGACCCGACCGCTACGATGAGAAGTGGAGGGCCCTCCGTTACGACTCCGAGCCTAACCGGAGGATCCTCCGTTTGCCACCCGACCCCCGAGCGGACCCGATCCCCGCGCAGACCCGGCCCTGAGCAGACCCGGCCCTGAGCAGACCCGGACCGGGCCCTGAGCGGACCCGACCGCCGGAGACACCACCCGTCAGCACCACTGCACCAGACCAGGAGGCGACGTGTCGCAGAACCGCTCAGGAGGCGACGTGCCGGAGCGCGGTTCCCGGCCGCTGCGCGCCGACGCGCTGCGCAACCGGCAGCGGCTGCTCGACACCGCCGTGAAGGCGTTCTCCCGACAGGGGCCGGAGGTGACCCTGGAGTCGATCGCCCGGGACGCCGGGGTGGGCATCGGCACCCTCTACCGGCACTTCCCCACCCGGGAAGCGTTGGTCGAGGCCGCCTACCGCAGCGAACTGGCCAAGCTCTGTGCCGCCGCCGACGACCTGCTGACCCGACTGCCGCCCGCCGAGGCGACCCGGGCGTGGATGGACCGCTTCGTCGACTACCTGGCCACCAAACGGGGCATGGCCGACGCCCTGCGCCTGGTGATCGCCGCCGGCACCAACCCGTACGCGCAGAGCCGGGACCTGCTGGTCGCCGCGCTGACCCGACTGCTGGCGGCCGGCGTCGCCGACGGCACGATCCGCCCGGACGTCGACCCCGGCGACGTGCTGGCCGGGCTGGGCGGGATGTCGCTGGCGGCGCAGGGACCCGAGCAGCGGGACCTCGCCGGCCGTTTGCTCGACCTGCTCCTGGCCGGCCTACGCCGACACTGACGGCCCGGGTGCCGACGCCCGTCGGCAGGCCAGGACCGACACCCACGGCGATGGGTCGGGTCGACACCCACGGCGATGGACCGGCACCCGTGACGGTGGGCCGGGCCGACAACCGGCGATGGACCGGCATCCGTGGCGGTGAGTCGGGCCGGCACCCACGGCGATGGGCCGGCACCCGTGACGGTCGGCCGGGCCGACAACCGGCGATGGACCGGCACCCGTGACGGTCGGCCGGGCCGACAACCGGCGATGGACCGGCACCCGTGACGGTGGGTCGGGTCGACAACCGGCGGTGGGTCGGCATCCGTGGCGTTGGAAGGGCGGACAGCGCGGCGGGTGGGTCGTAGGATCGTCGCCAGCGTCGCAGTGCACCCGGCAAGGAGACCGCCGAGGGCATGGAGGCGCGGGACAGCATGGGACACACGTGCACCCCGATTCCACTCCGGCCGACCGGTTGACCGCGCTCGGCCACCAACTGGTAGAGATCCACCTCTGGTTGCTCGACGAACTCGACCAGCTCCGGGCCGGCCTCGACGCCGGTCCCGACGGATCACCCGGGGCAGGCCGGCTACGCGGCCTGCGTACCCACTGCCTCAGCTTCTGTGCGGCGCTCACCCGGCACCACACCGGCGAGGACGCCGGGGCGTTCCGGGTGCTCGCCGACGAGGCACCCGAGCTGCGGCCCGTGCTCGACAAGCTCAGCCGGGACCACCGCATGGTCGACTGGATCGTCCACCGGATCGAGGCGCTGTTCACCGGCCCACCGCCCGACGACCCGGCGGCCCTCGACCGGGTACGCGTCGAGCTGGACGGGCTGTCCGCCATCCTCGAATCGCACTTCCGCTACGAGGAACGCACCCTCACCGCCGCCCTCGACGCGCTCGGCGACCGGGCCGGCGGCACCACCGAACTGCTCGGGGTGACCCCACCGCCGGACTGGTGACCCCACCGGAGTCGCGGCGAACCCCACCGGAGGCGCGGCAGATCCGGCCGGGAGCATGGGCGGTGATTCTCCGGTTGGCAGAATCCGGGGTCGCGGGCTGGCCGGGACGGCACGCGACGGCGAAGCTGGGCCGGTGACCGTCTTCTCGCTCCAGGCCACCCCGACCGACGCGGCGGGCTGGGTCGACCTCGCCCGCCGGGCCGAGGCGGTCGGCTTCGACGCCCTGCTCGCCGCCGACCACCCGGGCGACGTGACGTCCCCGTTCGTCGCGCTCGCCGCCGCCGCGTCGGTGACCTCCACGATCGGGCTCGGCTCGTACGTGTCGAATCTGGGGGTGCGGGAGCCGATCCTGCTCGCCGCCGACGTGGCCACCCTCGACCTGGTCTCCGGCGGGCGGGCCCGGCTCGGTGTCGGGGCCGGCCACACCCCCGCCGAGTGGGCCGCCGTCGGCCGGGTACGCCCCGACGTGGCCGGCCGGGTACGCCGCTGCGTGGCCGTCGCCGAGGCGGTCCGTGCCCTGCTCGACGGTTCCCCGGTGACTGTCGACTCCCCCGACCTGGTGGCGCGGGAGGCCCGGCTGACCTCGCCCCGGCCGGTGCAGGAGCGCATCCCGCTGACCATGGGCACCGCCAACTCGACGCTGCTGCGCTGGGCCGGCGCGCACGCCGACGTGGTCGGGTTGACGGGTTTCGGGCGTACCCTCGCCGACGGTCACCGGCACGAGGCGCGTTGGCGGACCGACCAGATCGAGGCGCAGCTCGCCCAGGTGGCCGCCGGCGCGGCCGGCCGGGACACCCCGCCCGCGGTGGAGGCGCTGGTGCAGACGGTGGTGGTCACCGACGATGCCGAGGCCGCCGCCGCCGAACAGGCGGGCCGGATCGGGCTGACCGTCGCCGAGCTGCTGGCCACCCCGTTCGTGTTGATCGGCACGGTGGACGAGATCGTCGCGGCGGTCGCGGCCCACCGGCGTCGCTGGGGCGTCACCCGCTTCGTGGTACGCCGGGACGCCCTCGAACCGCTCGTCCCGGTCCTGTCCCGGCTGCCCGGCGCCGCACCGACGCGGGACGGGTGAGGTCCCGGTCCGCGGGCACAGCGGAGGGTGCCGGGGCTGGAACACCCACGGTGTCGGGCGTCCGCCGAGGGGCGGAGGCCAACGCTTGACCTGGAGCGCGCTCCAGGTTGAACACTGGTCGGCATGACGACGACACGGACTCTGGGCCGCAGTGGAATCGAGGTCGGCGCGATCGGCATGGGGTGCTGGGCGATCGGTGGCCCACTCTGGGGCGACGACGGTCAGCCGTACGGCTGGGGTGAGGTGGACGACGACGAGTCGGTCGCCACCATCCACCAGGCCCTCGACCTGGGTGTCACCCTCTTCGACACGGCCAGCAACTACGGGGCCGGGCACAGCGAACGGGTGCTCGGCCGGGCGCTCGCCGGCCGGCGGGACCGGGCGGTGATCGTCACCAAGTTCGGCAACCGCGCCGACGAGGCGACCCGGCGGGCGCTGGGCGTGGACGCCAGCCCGGCGTACGCGGTGGCCAGCCTGGAGGGGTCGCTGCGTCGGCTCGGCACCGACCACGTGGACCTCTACCTGCTGCACCTCAACGACCTGCCGGCGTCCGCCGCGCTCGACCTGGTCGACACCCTGGAGGGCCTGGTCACCCAGGGCAAGATCCGCGGGTACGGCTGGAGCACCGACAACCCGGGGTCGGCGCGGGCGTTCGCCGGGGCGGGGCCGCACTGCGTCGCCGTCGAACACGACGAGTCGGTGCTGAACGACAACCCGGAGGTGCTCGCCGTCTGCGACACCTTCGACCTGGCCAGCCTCAACCGGGGGCCGCTGGCGATGGGCCTGCTCACCGGGGCCACCCGCACGCTGGGCGCGGACGACGTGCGGGGCCGGGCGCCGCAGTGGCTGGTCTGGTTCCGCGACGGCCGGCCCACCCCCGAGTGGTCGGCCCGGGTGGCGGCGATCCGGGCGGCGTTGACCTCGGACGGCCGTACCCTCGCCCAGGGGGCGCTGGGCTGGCTGCTGGCCCGCAGCCCCCGTACGCTGCCGATCCCCGGCTGCCGGACGGTGGCGCAGGCCCGGGAGAACTTCGCCGCCCTCACCCTCGGCCCGCTCCCGGCGGACGCGTTCGCCGAGGTGGAGCGCCTCCTGGCCGACCTGCGCCCGACCCCCGCCGGCACCCCGGCCACCCGATAGGTCCCACCACCGCGCACCCCACCCCCACCCGCCTCCCGCCCGCCCCGACCTCCCCACCCCACCTCGGCGGATCGCCGGCCGGCCCCGGTGATCAAGAGGTTTAAGTCAGTTGATCAAGAGGTTCAGGTCAAGTTGAAGATCAATCTTGACGCAAACCTCTTGATCACCGGGACGAGGCGGGTGGGGTTGGGGGTGGGGGGTTGGGGTGGGGGTGGTGGTCGGCGCATCTGGTTGGGGGTGCGTAGCCGAAGATGGGGGTATGCGGATCCTGATGGCCGGCGTGTCCGGCTTCCTCGGCACCCGGCTGGTCGACCGGCTCACCGGCGACGGGCACCAGGTCACCCGGCTGGTCCGGCGCTCGCCGCGTACCCCCGACGAACAGCGGTGGGACCCGGCCGCCGGGCAGCTCGACCCGGCCGTGGTGGCCGCGGCCGACGCGGTGGTCAACCTGGCCGGGGCCGGGGTCGGCGACAAGCGGTGGACCGACGACTACCGCCGGGTGATCCGGTCCAGCCGGGTGGACAGCACCACCACGCTGGCCGTGACGATCGCCGGGTTGCCGGCGGCGGACCGGCCCCGGGTGCTGCTCAACTCCTCGGCGGTCGGCTGGTACGGCAACACCGGCGACCGGGTGGTCGAGGAGGACGCCCCGGCGGGTGAGGGGTTCCTCGCCGACGTGTGCCGGGTCTGGGAGGCGGCGACCCGGCCCGCCGAGGACGCCGGGGTACGGGTGGTGCGGCTGCGGACGGGCCTGCCGCTGCACCGCGACGGGGGGCTGCTCAAGCCGCAACTGCTGCCGTTCAAACTGGGCATCGCCGGCCGACTCGGCAGTGGGCGGCAGTGGCTGCCGTGGATCTCACTGTTGGACTGGCTGGACGCCACGGTGTACCTGCTGGCCGCCGGGGAGGTCGCCGGCGCGGTCAACGTGGTCGGCCCACACCCGGCCACCAACGCCGAGTTCACCCGGGAGTTCGCCCGCCAACTGCACCGGCCGGCGATCGTCCCGATTCCGGCGGTCGCCCTGAAGGTCGCCCTGGGCGGCTTCGCCCAGGAGGCGCTGACCAGCACCCGGGTCCTGCCCGCCGTGCTCACCCGGGCCGGTTTCCCCTGGACCCACCCCGAGCTGCCCGCCGCCCTGCACGCCGCCCTGCACGACGGCTGACCCGCCCGGCACGACTGGCCGGGCTGCACGATAGACCCGCCCGGCACGACTGGCCGGACTGCTCGCCGCCCGGCGACCTGCCCGGGTGGCGCGGCGGGCATGCGGGCGCGGCGGTCGGCGGCCCGGTCGAACCGGGAGGGGTCGGGGTCGCGGGTCCGACCGGTCGGTCCAGTTCCGGTTGGTAACGTCCGCTCCGTGCCGACTTCCCCGACCCTGGCCGCCGACCAGCCACCCACCGCCGCCCCGGACA
Source organism: Micromonospora sp. NPDC049081 (assembly GCF_040648835.1). Taxonomy (NCBI): domain Bacteria; kingdom Bacillati; phylum Actinomycetota; class Actinomycetes; order Micromonosporales; family Micromonosporaceae; genus Micromonospora; species Micromonospora sp. NPDC049081. Next base: position 906,055 of record NZ_JBEZEK010000001.1, read on the forward strand.
CCGCCCGGGGTCGGCGGGCCGACCTGATCATGCTGGTCGTCGCGGTGGCGCTGGCGGTCTGGGTGACCAGCGGCCTGTGGCGCGACCCGAACCAGCGGGCGATCACCGTGAACTCCAGCGACCAGGCACTCTTCGAGTGGTTGCTCGCCTTCGGCGGGCACGCCGTCACGCACGGGGAGAACCCGCTCTTCACCCACCTGATCAACGTGCCGGACGGGGTGAACCTCGCCGTCAACACCTCGATCACCGTGTACGCGGTGGTCTTCGCACCGCTGACGTACCTGATCGGGCCGCCGGCGACGTTCCTGGTGATCCTCACCCTCAACCTCGCCGCCACCGCGCTGGCCTGGTACTGGTTGCTCTCCCGGCACCTGGTCGCCAGTCGGCTCGCGGCGGGCGTCGGGGCGCTGTTCATCGCCTACTCCCCCGGCATGGTCGCGCACGCCAACGCCCACCTGAACTGGACCGCCGGCTGGTTGGTGCCGCTGCTGGTGGCCGGGGTGTTCGCGCTGCGCCGGCCGGGTCGTTGGTTGCGGGGCGGGCTGGTGCTCGGGGTGCTGGTCGCGGTGGCCTTCTCGATCGCCGCCGAGGGGTTGTTCTTCACCGCGCTGGCAGTCGCCGTCTTCCTCGCCGTCTGGGCGCTGCACCCGGCCCGCCGGGCGCAGGCCCGTGCCGCGTTGCCGGACCTCCTGCGCGGGTTGGCGGTGACCGCGCTGGTCGCCGGGATGCTGCTGGCGTATCCGCTGTGGTTGCACTTCGCCGGGCCGCAACGGTTCCACGGCACCGGTTTCGACCCGGTCATCCACGCCGAGGACATCGCCGCGTTCGGGGCGTACCCGAGCCGGTCGGTGGCCGGGGCGCTGGGCTGGGACACCACGCTGGCGCCCAACCCGACCGAGGAGAACAGCTTCTTCGGGGTGCCGCTGCTGCTGCTCACCGTGGTCTGCTTCGGGTGGCTGTGGCGTCGGGCCAGCCCGGGCCGGCAGGCCACGCTGACCGCGCTCGGGGTGACCGCCGTGGTGTTCGCGGTGCTGTCCTGGGGCCCGGTGGCGAAGTGGAACGGGAGCCGTACCGGCCAACTGCTGCCTTTCGGTGTGTTGGACGACCTGCCGGTGGTCAACGCCGCCCTGCCGTCCCGGCTGGCCCTGGTGGTCGCGCCGGTCATCGGGGTGCTGCTGGCGTACACCGTCGACCGGCTGCGGGCGACGCCACCGGGTCGCACGGCGGCCTGGGTGTGGGGGGTGGGTTTCGCGGCGGCGCTGCTGCCGCTGCTGCCGACCCCGCTGCTGACCAGCGTCCGCCCGCCGGTGCCGGAGTTCGTCACCGCCGGCACCTGGCGGGAGTACGTCTCACCGGGCGGGGTGCTCACCCCGATCCCGCTGACCCTGGACGTCACGCCCGACGGCCAGCGCTGGCAGGCGTACGCCCTGTCCCACCGGCAGGGTGAGTTCCGGCTGCCCGCCGGCTTCTTCCTCGGCCCCGGCGGCCCCGACGGGCGGGGGCGGATCGGGCCGCCGCCGCGCACCTTCGACACGCTGATGGACCAGGCCGGCCGGACCGGGCTGGTGCCGATCGTCACCGAGGGCAGCATCCGCCTGTCCCGGGCGGACCTGCGGTACTGGGGGGTCGAGGCGGTCGTCCTGCCCGACGAGGTGCACGGGGCCAAGTACGACCTCGACGAGGACGCCCTGCGCCGTACCGCCACCGCCCTGCTCGGCGAGCCCCGCCGGGTGGACGACGTGTGGCTCTGGACGGTCCCCGCCGCCTGACGGTCCCCCTGACCGGTCACGCCCACGGCCCAGGTCCACGCCCGGCCGCGCGGGGTCACGCCCGGCGCCTGGGGTCACGCAGGGTGGGGCGACGAGGCTCACGGGGCGGAGCGCGGGCGGGCGGGGCTAGGGTGGCGGGGTGAGCGTGACGACTTCCGGGGTGACCGCCGTCCGGGCCGGTGTGGTCGACTACCCGACCGCGTGGGACGAGCAGCGGCGGCTGCACGCCGAAGTGGTGGCCGGTGAGCGTGGCGACACCGTGCTGCTGCTGGAACACCCGAGCGTCTACACCGCAGGCAAGCGCACCGAGCCCTGGGACAGGCCGATGGACGGCACCCCGGTGGTCGACGTCGACCGGGGCGGCAAGATCACCTGGCATGGTCCGGGGCAGCTCGTCGGCTATCCCATCGTCCGGCTGCCCGACCCGGTCGACGTGGTCGCCTACGTCCGCCGCACCGAGCAGTTGCTGATCGACGTCTGCGCCGAGTTCGGGCTGACCGCCGGCCGGGTCGAGGGGCGCAGTGGCGTCTGGGTGCCCGACGACGATCGGGGCCCGGCCCGCAAGGTGGCCGCCATCGGCATCCGGGTCGCCCGGGGGGTCACCCAGCACGGCTTCGCGATCAACTGCGACTGCGACCTGTCGTACTACGACCGGATCGTGCCCTGCGGCATCGCCGACGCCGGCACCACCTCGCTCACCGCCGAACTGGGCCGCTCGGTCCCGGTGGCCGAGGTGCTGCCCGTCGTGGAGCGGCACCTGCCCACCCTGCTCGGCTGAGCCGGTGCGGATCGATCTCGTCACCGTCGTCGTCGCCGACTACGACCCGGCCATCGCGTTCTTCACCGGGATCCTCGGTTTCGAACTGGTCGAGGACGAGCCGTCGCTGACCAACGACGGACGCCCGAAGCGGTGGGTGGTGGTCCGTCCGCCCGGCGCGCAGACCGGCATCCTGCTGGCCCGCGCCGACGGGGAACGGCAGGAGGCGGTGGTCGGTGACCAGGTGGCCGGTCGGGTCGGCTTCTTCCTCCAGGTCGACGACTTCGACGCCGTCCACCGGCGAATGGTCGACGCCGGCGTGGAGTTCGTGAAGCCGCCGCGCACCGAATCGTACGGTCGGGTGGCGGTGTTCCGGGACATCGCCGGCAACCGCTGGGACCTGCTCGGCCCGGCCTGACGCCGCTGCCCGCTGCCTCCGTCGAGCCGCCGCAGCTCCACCGGGTCCGGTATCCGCCGGGCCGGGGCCCAGGTCCTACCTCCCGCCCCCGCATCCCCCATCTGTTCCGATCCCGGCCCGGCCCCCGCACTGGTCCCGCTCCCGGGCTCCGCTCCCGGCTGCCGCTCCCGGATCCCGCTCAAGCCGCCGCAGCACCTCTCCGTCCGCTACACAGCGTAAAGACCCCGCCGGGCGTCACTTACCTCACTCGCGCACTTTGCTCTGCTGCCCTGGACGCACCGCATGCGGAGAGTGCCCGTCGCGTCGATGGCAGCAGAGCAAAGTGCGAATGGGCGGGTAAGTGGGACAGGAAGAGGTGGCAACAAAACTCCTGTTCAGCGAGGTGTGGGCTGCTACCCGGCAAAAAGCAGCTCCGCCCACACCTCGCATCGATCACGGAGAGCAACCAACAGCGAGTTCAGCGAGACCACTACCCAGAGTGCGTACCCAGACGCCCGGTGAGGGCCCACGGCAGGCCGGTCGCGCGGACACCCGGCGGCTCAGGGGGCCAGCCGGTGCAGGTCGCGGGGGAAGGCGGTGACCTCCCGGACGTTCGTCGCACCGACCAGCCGGGCCACGAAGCGTTCCAGGCCGATCGCGAAGCCGCCGTGCGGCGGCATCCCGTGCCGGAACGCGTCCACGTACCCGGTGTACGGCTCGACCGGCTCGCCGCGCGCCGCCAGCGCCGCCAGGTAGTCGGCGTGGCGGTGCAGCCGCTGCCCGCCGGTGACCAGCTCCAGCCCGCGAAAGAGCAGGTCAAAGCCGTTCGAGTACGCGGGCCGCGCCGGGTCGGGGTGGGTGTAGAACGGCCGCTTCGCCATCGGGTAACCGGTGACGAAGAGGAAGTCCGAGCCGTGGGTGGCACGGGCCCACTCGCTCAGTGTCCGCTCGTGGGCGGGGGCCAGGTCGGGTTCGTCGGCGGGTGCGCCGGCGAGCCGCAGCGCCTCGGTGAAGCCCACGGCCGGGATCTCGACCGGCACGTCGGGCAGGGTCAGCCCCAGGGTCGCCACCGCGCCGCCGGCCCGCCGGGCCACCTCGGCGAGCATCCCCGCGAGGGTGTCCCGCAGCACCGCCATCACGTCCCGGTGGTCGTCGACGAAGCCCAACTCGACGTCGAGCGAGGTGTACTGGGCCAGGTGCCGGACGGTGTCGTGCGGTTCGGCCCGGAACACCGGCCCCACCTCGTAGACCCGCTCGAAGACGCCCACCATGAGCTGCTTGTAGAACTGCGGCGACTGGGCCAGGTAGGCGGGCCGACCGAACCAGTCGAGGGCGAAGACGTTCGCCCCGCTCTCGGTGGACGTGGCGACCACCTTCGGGGTGTGCACCTCCACGAAGTCGCGGGCGTCCAGGGTGGCCCGGAAGCCGGCCACCGCCGCCGCCGAGATCCGCAGCGCCGCCGAGCGGGTCGGGTGACGCAGCGCCACCGGGGCGTGGTCGAGCTGGGTGGGCAGGGTCGCGGTGAGCGCCGGCCGGTACAGGTCGAACGGGGGCGGCACGGCGGGCGGGCCGAGTGGTCGTACCGTCGGGTGGGTCAGCTCGACCCCGGCGGGCGCGGTGCCGTTCGCGGTGACCGTGCCGACCACCTCGACCACGGTCTCCTCGGGCAGGGCCGTCACGGCGGCCCGGACGGTCGGGTCGGTGACCACCACCTGGGTCAGACCGGCGGCGTCCCGGACGATCAGGAAGGCCACCGACTTCAACAGTCGGCGGCGGTGCACCCACCCGGCGATCCGCACGGTCGCGCCGACACGGGTGGGCAGGTGGGAGGACAGGATGCGTTGCACGGCGGTTACCTCCTCGATCAATCGCAACGCGATCCCCGGGAGGTGTGGGCGAGCGGGAACCTCGCGGTGCCACCACACCTTCGCCCCCGCGACGGCGGGGGCCTCATTCGTCGCCTTTTCACCGGGGCCAGCCGGGCGGGGTCTACTGGGCGCGCGGACGCGCCGTTCTTCCCGCGGCTCGGGAGGGTCTTCGCGCCCCGGCGTCAGACCGCCTTCCAGCAACCGGCGGCTCTCTGCACTGGCGGATCGGGGCGGTACTCGGCTCCGTCACAGCTCTGCCGGGCACGCTAGCACCCGCCCCGGCCGCCTGTAACGGGCTTTTTCGGCCCGCCGGTGTCCGGTGTCACAAGACCGGTGACGTGACGCCGGTCGCCCGACGTGCATCGATCGCCGCCGTCGGGCGTAGGCTCGGTTTTGTGACGATCGAGCACTCCGCGCCGACGACCCAGCAGGCAGCGCGCTCCGCGACGGTCGCCCCCGAGGGGCGACGGATGCTGCGGATCGAGGCGCGCAACGCCGAGACGCCGATCGAGCGCAAACCGCCGTGGATCAAGGTCAAGGCCAAGATGGGGCCGGAGTACACCGAGCTGCGCGGGCTGGTCTCGCGTGAAGGGTTGCACACCGTCTGCCAGGAGGCCGGCTGTCCCAACATCTACGAATGCTGGGAGGACCGGGAGGCCACCTTCCTCATCGGCGGCGACCAGTGCACCCGGCGCTGCGACTTCTGCCAGATCGACACGGGCAAGCCGGCCGAGTTCGACGCCGACGAGCCGCGTCGGGTCGCCGAGTCGGTCGCCACGATGGGCCTGCGCTACGCCACCATCACCGGCGTCGCCCGGGACGACCTGCCCGACGGCGGCGCATGGTTGTACGCCGAGACCGTCCGGCAGATCCACGCGTTGCGGTCCGGCTGCGGCGTCGAGCTGCTGATCCCCGACTTCAACGCGGTCCCCGAGCAGCTCGCCGAGGTGTTCGGCGCCCGGCCGGAGGTGCTGGCGCACAATGTCGAGACGGTGCCCCGGATCTTCAAGCGGATCCGTCCGGCGTTCCGCTACGAGCGTTCGCTCGACGTGATCCGGCAGGCCCGCGCCGCCGGGCTGGTCACCAAGAGCAACCTGATCCTGGGCATGGGCGAGGAGCGGGCCGAGGTCTCCCAGGCGCTGCGTGACCTGCACGAGGCGGGCTGCGAGCTGATCACCATCACCCAGTACCTGCGGCCCACCCCCCGGCACCACCCGGTGACCCGCTGGGTCAAGCCGGAGGAGTTCGTCGAGCTGCGCGCCGAGGCCGAGGAGATCGGCTTCGCCGGGGTGATGAGCGGGCCGCTGGTGCGTTCGTCGTACCGGGCGGGGCGGCTCTACCAGCAGGCGTTGACGGCCCGCGAGGAAGCCTCGGTCACGGTCGGCTGACCCGGGCCGTGGCGGAACGATGCCCCGGGATCGCGCCGGATCACGGCGACGCCCGCTGGGCATTCGAGTGTGTCGATCTTCCCAGACCTGGGCGACGCCCGCAAGGGGTGGTGGGCGGCAGCTCAGCGTCGATTCGACGACGCTCCCCGGGCAGGGCGAGATCGTGTTAGATTCCGCCAGCCCCGACCCCTAACTCATCGATGGTGGTGTCTTTGATGGCGCAGCCGCACACGGTTGTCATCGGCGCCGGCCCCGCCGGACTCACCGCCGCGTACGAGTTGACGCGGCGGCACGCCCCGGTCGACGTAGTGGAGGCCGACGACGTGGTCGGCGGGATCAGCCGCACCGTGGAGCGGGAGGGCTGGCGGTTCGACATCGGCGGGCACCGGTTCTTCACCAAGGTGTCCCGGGTCGAGGCGTTCTGGCACGAACTGCTCTCCGAGGACGACTTCCTGCTGCGCCCCCGGATGAGCCGCATCCACTACCAGGGGCGGCTGTTCGACTACCCGCTGCGGGCCGGCAACGCGCTGCGCAACCTGGGCGTGTGGGAGGCGTGCCGGTGCGTCGGGTCGTACCTGTGGGCGCGGGTGCGCCCGCCGGCCGACCAGAGCCACTTCGAGGGCTGGGTGTCGGCCCGGTTCGGGGCCCGGCTGTACCGGATGTTCTTCAAGACGTACACCGAGAAGGTCTGGGGCATCCCCGCGACGGAGCTGCAGGCGGACTGGGCGGCCCAGCGCATCCGCAACCTCTCCCTCGGCGCGGCGATCCGCGGCGCGCTGCTGCCCCAGCGGGGCGGCACCGAGGTGACCAGCCTGATCGAGGAGTTCCGCTACCCCCGGCTCGGCCCGGGGATGATGTGGGAACGCTGCGCCGAACTGGTGGTCAAGGCCGGGGGGACGGTCGAGCTGGAGACGGCGGTACGCACCGTGCACCGCGAGGAGGGCCGGGCGGTCGCGGTGACCGTCGACGGCCCGTCCGGTGAGCGGCGGATCGCCGCCGACCACGTGGTCTCCAGCATGCCGATCTCGGCCCTGGTCCGGGCGATGGACCCGCCCGCGCCGACCGAGGTACGCGAGGCCGCCGACGCGCTGCGGCACCGGGACTTCCTGACCGTGGCGCTGGTGGTGCCGGCCGAGGCCGGTTTCCCCGACAACTGGATCTATGTGCACACCCCCGGGGTGCAGGTCGGGCGGATCCAGAACTACGGCGCCTGGTCACCGGAGATGGTCCGGGCCGGCGGCACCTGCCTCGGCCTGGAGTACTTCGTCAACGAGGGCGACGAGCTGTGGTCGACCCCCGACCCGGAGCTGGTCGCCTTCGGCACCGCCGAGTTGGAGCGGCTCGGCCTGGTCCGCCCCGGCTCGGTCACCACCGGGTACGTGGTGCGGATGCCGAAGGCGTACCCGGTCTACGACGAGGGCTACGCCGAGGCCGTCGAGGTGATCCGCCGCTGGCTGGCCGAGGCGGTGCCGAACGTGCACCCGGTGGGTCGCAACGGCATGCACCGGTACAACAACCAGGACCACTCCATGCTCACCGCGATGCTCGCCGCGGAGAACATCCTCGACGGCACCGACCACGACGTCTGGGCCGTCAACGTGGAGGAGGACTACCACGAGGAGGGCGGCAACGACGGTGCCGGCCACGCCGGCACGGGTCAGGGTGGCACCGGCCGCGCCGCCCCCGTCATGCCGCGCCCCCGCACCGCACCGCCGGTCGGGGACCGCTCCCCCACCGGCTGACCACCGTCGGGAACAGCCCCGGTCGATCACGGCCCGACCGGCCCCGCCTGCCGTGGATCGACCCCGCTCGCGGTGGTCCCGCCACCCGGGAACACCGCGGCCCACCGCCGACCACCGGCCGGGGATCATCCGTCCTGGCGGCGACCACTAGACTCGGCGGCATGGCAAAGCCCCAGGAGAAGGTCTCGTTCGGCCAACGGCTGAAGCAGATCGGGATGGTGTTCAAGTTCACCGCCAAGCAGGACCGGTGGTTCGCGCCACTGGCCGCCGGGGCGGTGCTGATCCCGCTCGCGCTCACCGTGGTCGCGGTGATCCTCTGGGGCTGGCTGTGGCTGCCGATCGGCATCCTGTTCGCCCTGCTCGCCCTGCTCGTCGTGCTCAACCTGCGGTCCAACAAGGCGATGATGAACGCCGCCGAGGGGCAGCCCGGCGCGGCGGCGCAGATCATGGAGAGCATGCGTGGCGACTGGCGGGTCACCCCGGCGGTCAGCTCCACCACCCAGATGGACATGGTGCACCTGGTGATCGGCCGGCCCGGCGTGATCCTGCTCGCCGAGGGCAACCCGCAGCGGGTCCGTGGCCTGCTGGGCCAGGAGAAGCGCCGGCTGGCCAAGGTGATCGGCTCCGCGCCGCTGCACGACTACGTGATCGGCCAGGGCGAGGGTGAGCTGCCGATCCGCAAGCTGCGGATGACCCTGATGCGGCTGCCGCGCACCCTCAACGGCAAGGACGTCAACTCGCTCGACAAGCGGCTCAAGGCACTCACCGCCCGCCCGCAGATGCCCAAGGGCGCGATCCCGAAGAACATGCGGCCACCGGGCCGCGCGTTCCGCCAGACCCGGGGCCGCTGACACCCCCGTCGTACGCCCGGCCACCTGCCGGCCGGCCGGCCGCCACCGGCCACCGGCCACCTGCCACCGGCCGGCCCCGTGCCCACCCAGCCCCGCCCGTGACCACCCGGCTCTGCCTGTGACCACCCAGATCTGCCGCGCCCACCCGGCGCTGCCCGTGACCACCCGGCTCTGCCCCGTGCCCGCGTGTCCACCTCTGCGCGGGGGCCAACGCCTGCCCGCTCCGCGCCCACCCGTGCCCGCGCCTGCACACGACCCGGCGTGGTCCTATCCGCAGCGGGGGTCGGCCGTCCATGATCGTGCTCGATCCTGGTTGTAGTGGTCTCACAGCCGTCGGATGCCACTACAACCAGGATCGAGCACGATCATGCGGCGGGCAGCGCGAGCGCCCGGGGCGGCGAGCACCCGCCAGGCAGCGCGGCGAGCACCTGCCCGGCAGCGCGAGCGCCCGGCCGGCAGCGCGAGTACCCGGCGGGCAGCGCGGGCACCCGCCGGGCGGGGCGGGCGGGGCGATCAGGTGGTGGGGCGGGGGGCGTCGGTGATGACCGCGCCGGTGAGGCGGTCGTGCAGGCCCCGGCGCTGCTCGTCCATGATCAGCGGCGGTACGACCAGGGCCAGGAGCAGGCCGCGCAGGAGCGCCCGGGGGACGCCGATCCGCCCGCCGTCGGACCAGTCGAGGCAGCGCAGCCGGGTGATCCTCATCCCGGGGGTCTGGGCGAAGAGGCCGAGGAAGAGGCCGTACTCGACGATGAGCACCGCCACCGGGGCCCAGCCGTCGCGGACCGGGTCGGCGAAGAAGTTCGCCACCAGCAGGCAGAGCACCCAGTCGATCACCAGGGCCCCGAACCGTCGGCCGAGGGTCGGCGGGGTGAAGGCGGGATCGGTGGCGGGCGGCACCGGCGCCGCAGGCGAACTCGTCACGGTGCTCAAGGGTAGTCAGCACCGCCCTGCCACCGGCCAGGGCGGCACCGGCACCCGCGGCGGCGCCACCGCTCAGGGTGGCACGCCACCGCTCAGGGCGGCACCGGCACCCCGCTACCGCTCAGGGACGGCGGCCGGCCGGGGTGGTCACCGGGGCCCCGGGTCGGTCGGCGGCCGGTCACCAGGTGGACAGGCAGAGTGTTTCAGCAATCTGTGCACATTCGGTCTAATCACTACGAATGGCAGCACAGCGCTTCAGCCGGTATCGTCCGAACGGACAACCCGGCGGGTACTGAGCGGCGCAGATGACGCTCCGCTAGCGGCGTAACACGGCAGAAACATTGGAGACACGGGCGAGCAACCCCACGGTCATAGCGTCGCCAGAGCCCAGCCACCGGAGTGGACGTGCCAGGAGGACGTGTGTTTGCCAATCCCGAGGAACTCCTGCGATACCTCAAGAACGAGGACGTAAAGTTCGTCGACGTACGTTTTTGTGACCTGCCCGGCGTGATGCAGCACTTCAATCTGCCGGTGGAGTCCTTCGACGACAGCGTCTTCACCGACGGTCTCGCGTTCGACGGTTCGTCGATCCGCGGTTTCCAGGCGATCCACGAGTCGGACATGCTCCTGCTCCCGGACGTCGCGACCGCCTTCATCGACCCGTTCCGCGCGCAGAAGACCCTCGCGCTCAACTTCTTCATCCACGACCCGTTCACCCGTGAGGCGTACTCGCGGGACCCGCGCAACGTGGCCAAGAAGGCCGAGGCCTACCTCGCCGCCAGCGGCATCGCCGACACGGCGTACTTCGGTGCCGAGGCGGAGTTCTACATCTTCGACTCGATCCGCCACGAGACCTCGGCGCACCAGTCGTTCTACTACATCGACTCGATCGAGGGCGCGTGGAACACCGGTCGTGAGGAGGCCGGCGGCAACCGCGGCTACAAGACCGCGTACAAGGGTGGTTACTTCCCGGTGCCGCCGGTGGACCACTACGCCGACCTGCGCGACTCGATCGTGCGTCGGCTGGTCGACGGCGGGTTCACCGTGGAGCGTTCGCACCACGAGGTCGGCACCGCCGGCCAGTCGGAGATCAACTACAAGTTCTCCACCCTGCTGCACGCCGGTGACCAGCTCCAGCTCTTCAAGTACATCGTGAAGAACGAGGCCTGGGCCAACGGCAAGACGGCTACCTTCATGCCCAAGCCGCTCTTCGGCGACAACGGCTCCGGCATGCACACCCACCAGAGCCTCTGGCTCAACGGCGAGCCGCTGTTCTACGACGAGACCGGTTACGCCGGCCTGTCGGACACCGCCCGCTGGTACATCGGTGGCCTGCTGCACCACGCCCCGTCGCTGCTGGCGTTCACCAACCCGACGGTCAACTCGTACCGGCGGCTGGTGCCCGGCTACGAGGCCCCGGTCAACCTGGTCTACTCGCAGCGCAACCGCTCCGCCTGCACCCGCATCCCGGTCACCGGCAGCAACGCCAAGGCCAAGCGGGTCGAGTTCCGGGTGCCGGACCCGTCCAGCAACCCGTACCTCGCCTTCTCGGCCATGATGATGGCCGGCCTGGACGGCATCAAGAGCAAGATGGAGCCGCCGGCTCCGATCGACAAGGACCTCTACGACCTCCCGCCGGAGGAGTGGGGCGACGTCAAGCAGGTGCCGGGCTCGCTGCCGGAGGTGCTCGACGCGCTGGAGGCCGACCACGACTACCTGCTCGACGGTGGCGTCTTCACCCCCGACCTGATCTCCACCTGGGTCGGCTGGAAGCGGGCCAACGAGGTCGACCCGGTGCGTCTGCGCCCGACCCCGCACGAGTTCGCGATGTACTTCGACTGCTGAGGTCCGCCTCGACGGTCACGTTCCACCGGCCGGGCCGGCTCCGCTTCCGCGGAGCCGGCCCGTTCCGTCACCCCGGCCGGCACCGTCACCCCGGCCCCGTTCCGTTACGCCGGCCCGCAGCGCTACACGACCGGCACCGTCACATCGGCCCGGCACCGTCACGCCGGCCCGGCACCGTCACGCCGGCCCGGCACCGTCACGCCGGCCCGTTCCGTTACGCCGGCCCGCTGCGTTACACGACCCGCACCGTCACCCCGGCCCGGCACCGTCACGCCGGACCGTTGGATGCCACCGGCCCCGTGCCGCGCCGACCAGCAGCACCAGCAGCAGCGCGGTCATCACGATCGCGCCGGGTGCCTTGGTGTACCGGGCGACCGACGTGCCGTCGGGCAGGGTGAGGAAGGCCGCCACCGCCGCCGGCGCCACGAACCAGGTCGTCCGGGTCGCCGACACCGCGAGCAGCAGCAACGGCCAGGTCACGTACCACGGGTGCAGGACCGGGGCGAGCAGCACCGTCGCGGCCAGCGCCGCGCCCGCCGCGCCCAGGGTGACCCGGGGCCGGGCCGCCGCCAGCCGGTGCACCCGCTGCCGGACGTCGTTGAGCCGGCGCAGCGCCGTCCACGCCCGCCACCAGAGCAGCACCAGCAGCACCGCCAGGACCAGCAGGCCCACCGCCCGGGTCACCGGCACCGCGTCCGGCCGCCGACCGGCCAGCTCGCCGACGTAGTCGACGACGAAACCGACCGCCGTCGGCGCCGACGTCCACTGCTGTGAGTCACCGCTGCGGGCCAGGCCGGCGACCCAGCCCAGCCCCAGGCCGGACAGCGCCGAGACCGCCGCCAGGGTGGCCAGGACCGCCCCGGCGAGCCGGCCGCCGTCGCGCAGCAGGGCCCGGAGGGTGTAGCGGCCGTGCACCGCCGCCAACGCCGCGAACGGCAGCACCACCAGCGCTGTCGCCTTCACCGCCACCGCCAGCCCGAGCAGCACCCCGGCCACGAGCAGCGCCCCCGTCCGGCCGGGCGACCGGACCAGCACCAGCAGGCCCAGCAGGAGCAGACCGAGCATCACCGCGTCGTTGTGCGCGCCGGCCACCAGGTGCACCCCGACCAGGGGGGAGGCCAACCCCAGCCAGGCCGCCCGGCGGGTGGGTACCCCGGCGGCGCGGGCCAGGCCGGGCAGGCTGAGCGCCACCAGCAGCACCCCGGCCACCGCGTACAGCCGCAGCACCATCAGGGTGCCGACCAGGGTCCCGCCGAGCACCGCGGCGAGCGCGGCCAGCAGCACGAAGGCGGGGCCGTACGGGGCCGGGGTGTCCCGCCAGATCGGCGCGACCGCGTCGACCCACGGGCAGCCGGCCGCCGCCACCCCCACCCGGTACGGGTCGTGCCCGGCCGCGTACGACCAGCCCTGGCAGGCGTACGAGTAGACGTCCCGGCTGGCCAGCGGTGGGGTGAGCAGCAGCGGCAGGGTCCACAGCCCGGCGGTGACGTACGCCCACCGGGTGGACGGGGCACCGGCGCGCAACGCCCACCAGGCACCCACCATCAGCGCCGTCCCGACCAGCCAGCAGAGGATCGCGGCCGGCCCGTGTGGCGCGCGCCACGGCCCGGTCGGCGGCACCTCGGGCAGCACCCCGCCCAGCCAGCCGGCCACGGCGAGCAGCACCGCTCCGGTCAACCCGAGGTGACGCGCCGCACGGGCCCGTCTCCCGGTCGGCACGCCGGGCTCGGTCACCGGCCACCTCTCCTCAGTCGGCGGGCGCGTCCACGGTGGCGGGCCGCCGGCCCGCCCGAGCCGACCGTACCAACCGGACGGCCACCACGATCACCAACAGCGTCATCAGCGGGGCACCGGGCATCTTGGTATACCGGGGCAGCCCGGTGCCGTCGGGCAGCACCAGGAACGACGAGATCAACGCCACCAACGCGAACCACCGGGTCGTCCGGTGGGTGGTCGCGGCGAGCACGGCCAGCGGCCACAGCCAGTACCAGGGGTGGAACAGCGGCGCGAGGGCCACCGTCGCGGCGAGTGCCAGGCCGGCGTGCCAGAGCGGGTCGCGGGTGCGGGCCCGCCACCACAACCAGACCAGCAGCACCGCCAGCACCAGCATGCCGATCGTCCGGGTCACCGGTAGCGCGTCGATGTCCGCGCCGAACAGGGCCGCGACGTAGCCGGCGGTCTGCCCGACGGCGGTCGGCGGCGACGTCCAGGCGATCGCCAGGCCACCCTGCTGCAGGCCGGAGATCCAGCCGAAGTTCAGTCCGGCCGCCAACGTCGCCCCGACCACCGTCCCCACCGCGCCACCGACCACCCAGCCGCCGTCCCGGCAGAGCCTGCGGATGGAGTACGTTCCGGCCAGCGCGGCCAACGCGGCGAAGGGCACGACGACCAACGCGGTCACCTTGATCCCGGCAGCCAGGCCGAGCAGCACGCCACCGGCCAGCAGCGGGCCGGGGCGGCCGGGATGTGACGCCACCACCGCCAGCCCGGCGACGAGCAGTCCGACCATCAGCGCGTCGTTGTGCGCGCCGGCGACCAGGTGCACCCCGACCAGCGGCGACCCGAGCGTCAGCCACAGCGCCCGTTCCGGTGCCACCCCGCATCGGCGGGCCAGTACCGGCAGCACCGCCGCGAGCAGGGCGACCCCGGCCACCGCCAGCAACCGGAACAGCACGATGCTGCCGACCAGTGAGTCCGTCGCCGCCACCGCCGCGCCGGAGAGCAGGGCGAACAGCGGCCCGTACGGGGCCGGGGTGTCCCGCCAGATCGGCGAGACCGTGTCCAACCACGGGCACGGCAGCTCCGACACCCCCTGCTCGTACGGGTTGAACCCGGCGGCGTAGGTGGCGCCCTGGCAGGCGTACGCGTACACGTCCCGGCTGGCCAGTGGGGGGGCGACGAGCAGCGGGACGAGCCAGAGCCCGATGGTCACCAGCGCCCACCGGGTCGACGGGACGCGATCGCGCAGCGTCCACCACACTCCGGCCATCAGCCCCAGCCCGACCACCCACAGCGCGACGAGCAGCGGCCCGTTCGGGCCCTGCCAGATGCCGACCGGGGTGTTTCCGTGCCGCGAGGAAGGCAGCGCGCCGCCCAGGAACGCTGCGACGGCGAGCATCGTCGAGCCGGCCAGGCCGGTCCAGCGCGCCAAGGGGAGGGGCATGGGAGAACATGCTGCCAGTACCACGGTGACGCCACCGGGGTGGGCTATGGCAGTGGGCTACGGCGTTGGGCTACGGCGGCGATGGTCGGGAGCGCCCTGGTGTCGGTGCCGGGGCCGGTGGGTCCACTCGGCGGGTGGGCGCGGGCCGGCCAGGTCCAGGCCCGCGTGCCAGTCCGGCCAGGTCGCGGCGGTGAGTGGGTCCGTCAGCAGTGACGCGCGGGCAGGAGATCGCTCGAGATCGAGAATTCACCCGGGCCGTCCACCCTGATCTCGGTCCACCCGTCGGGTCCCGGCCGCAGACAGCCGGCTGCCCCCGACAGCGAGAGCCAGCGCGACCACCGTACGTGCACCTGCACGTTCCCGGTCCGGTCGGTCGTGAACCGGACCCCGCTCTGATCCGCGGAGACCAGCCGTCCGGGAGCGCTCACCATCGGCGCGGGGTCGGCGACGGCGTACAGCCGCCAGTCGGCGTTGCGCCACACCTCGCGCAGGTAGGGCTGGCCGCCCAGCACCAGGTTGGCCTCGTCGCGCGCCCACCGGTCGGGTGGCGCGTCGGGCGCGACGGCGACGTAGCGGACGGCGTTGGCGCGCAGCCATTGCGCGTACGAGTCGGCGGTCAGCCGGCCGGTGTAGAAGATCGCGTTGCGGTCGGCGTCGACCTGCCGTTCCCACCCGCGGGCCAGCGGGACGGTAGGTGGGAGGTACGCCGACTCCCAGTGGTCGCGCAGCGGCACCACCTCGGCCCGGCCCACCGGTTGCCGTCGGGCCAGTTCGTCGACGAGCGGACGGTAGAAGGCGGCGCCGCTCTCCACCGAGCCGGCGCGCGTCACGTCGCTGACCATCACCGGGTTCTGCCACCAGACAACGGCGGCGAGCAGACCGGCCAGCCACGGTCCACGCACCGGAGCGAACCCGGCGAGCAGCGGCAGGCCGAAGAGCATCGGCAGCCGCAGGGCGTTGGAGCCGATCGGGCTGGGCAGGTAGAAGACGGCGACCAGCAACACCACGGTCAGCAGCGCACCGATGCGCAGCACCCGGTGCTCACGGCCGAGGACGGCGTACCCCAGCACGGCCAGCGCCACGTTGATCCGCATCGACTCGGCCGAGTACGGCTGGGTGCCGCCGTTGCCGAACAGCACCGCCATCGGCGCGAGGGCGAGCACGGGAGTAAGGCTGAGGACGAGGCCGTCGGCCACCGGGCCGGTGGCTCGCCAGCCACCCGGCAGGGATCTTCCCGGGCCGTCGCCTCGTCGCAGGGCGGCCAGCAGCACTGCGGCACCGGCCAGTCCGGTGAACAGACCGGCGACCGGGCTGGCCCAGGTGGCGAGCGCGGCGAGCAGGGCGGCCACCACCAGCCGCAGTGGCCGGCCGGGTCGTTGCGCCGCCACCGCGCAGAGGGCGAGCAGCCCGAACGCGAGCCCGACGGCGAAGGTGATCCGGCCGCTCGCCAGGTTCCCGACCAGGACCACCGCGCCCAGGACCGCGCCCAGCAGGCAACGGCGGGCACCGGAGCGGACGAACAGCCAGGCCAGTGCCGCCGACGAGACGACCGCTGCCGCCGCACCGAGCGGCCGTACGCCGACCAGCGCGCCGAGCAGTTGGGTGTAGAGGCTGTAACCGCCCTGGTGGACTCCGCCGTACCAGGCGAAGTCGATGGGGGCCAGGCCGTTGCGGTCGGCGAAGCCCGCGCGGGCGACCTGGGCCGACAGGTCGGTGCCCATCGGCGGGGCGAGCAGGAATGCGACGGCGAGCAGCAGCGACACCGCCAGCGCCGCGAGGACGGGACGCGCGAACTGCTCACGGCGGGTCGTCGGCACCGAGCAGTCCTACCACGGTAGGCGCGGTGACACCCGCCCGGGGTCGTCGCGCGCACCGCCAGCGCACGCCGCCAGTGCACCGCCGGCGCGCCGGCACCCGGTGCCGGTCAGGGGCGGGTGGGGCGGACCGGGGACGGGCGGGCGCGGACGTGCAGGCGCTCACCCTGGGGGCCGAAGAGGCTGAGGATCTCCGCCGGCTCGTCGTGGGGGTTGCCGAACCAGTGCGGGGTGCGGGTGTCGAACTCGGCGACCTCACCGGCGTCGAGGGTGAGGTCGTGGCTGCCGAGCAGCAGCCGGACCCGACCGGAGAGCACGTAGAGCCACTCGTACCCCTCGTGCGCCTGCTGGGTCGGCTCCCCCGCCGGCACCTGCGGTGGATAGATCATCTTGTACGCCTGGACGCCACCCGGGCGACGGGTCAACGGCACGATGGTGACGCCGTGACGGACGACGGGCCGGCGGTGGACCCGGGGGTCGCGGGTCTGCGGCGTGCCGACCAGGTCGTCCAGCGGCACCCGGTGGAAGCGGGCCAGGGCGAGCAGGAGTTCCAGGGTGGGCCGCCGGCCGCCGGACTCCAGCCGGGACAGCGTGCTGACCGAGATGCCGGTCGCCGCGCCGAGCTGACCCAGGGTCACGCCGCGCTGCTGCCGCAGCGCCCGCAGCCGGGGTCCGACGGCGGTGAGTACCTCGTCCGGGGGGATGTCGCTGTGGTCGTCGGTCACCGCACCAGTTTGCCATTTCGGCAACCAGATTTGGCAGTACGGTGATCCGGGCGCACGATCCGGGGCATCGGCGGGACGGACCCGCCCGTGAGGAGGCAGTCATGACGTACCCGGTGGTGCACGACGTGGTGGTGGTCGGTGGCGGTGCGGCCGGGCTCAGCGGTGCGCTCGCCCTGGGCCGGTTCCGCCGCGACGTGGTGGTGGTCGACGGTGGTGCACCGCGCAACGCCCCGGCCGACCGCGTGCACAACTTCCTGACCAACGAGGGTGTCCCACCCGCCGACCTGTACGCGACGGGCCGGTCCGAGGTGGCCCGGTACGGCGTGACCGTCCTCGACGGCACCGTCACCGCCACCCACCCGATCGACCCCACCCACCCGATCGACCCGGCCCACCCGCACGACGCCACGGCACCGGCGGGCGACGTCGGTCCGGGGCGGTTCACGGTGACCCTGGCCGACGGCAGCACCCTGCACACCCGCCGGTTGCTGGTCACCACCGGCCTGGTCGACGAGTTGCCCGACGTGTCGGGCCTGGCCGACCGGTGGGGCCGCGACGTGCTGCACTGCCCCTACTGCCACGGGTGGGAGGTACGCGACCAGGCCGTCGGGGTGCTCGCCACCGGCCCGATGGCCGCCCACCAGGCGCTGCTGTTCCGTCAGCTCACCGACGACGTGGTGGTCTTCACGCACACCGCCGGGCCGTTGCCCGCCGACGAGGCGGAGAAGCTGGCCGCCCGGGGCGTCACCGTGGTCGACGGGGAGGTGGCGCAGCTGGAGGTCACCGGCGACCGGCTCACCGGCGTACGGCTACGGTCCGGCCGGGTGGTCCCCAGGGAGGCGCTGGTGGTGGCCCCCCGGTTCGGCGCGCGGGCCGCTTTCCTCGCCGGGCTCGGATTGCCCACCGAGGAATTCGTCGTCGGTGGGCACGCCTTCGGTGACCGGGTGGCCGCCGACGCCTCCGGCGCGACCGGGGTGCCCGGCGTCTGGGTGGCCGGCAACGTCACCGACCCGCAGGCAACCGTCATCGCCGCCGCCGCGGCGGGACTGAAGGCCGCCGCCGCGCTCAACGCCGACCTGATCGCCGAGGACACCGACCGGGCGGTGGCCACGCACCGGGCCACCGCCGCCCGCACCGGCGACGAGGACGGCGGACAGGCCAGTGAGTGACCACGGGACCGGCAACGAGGACGGCGGGCAGGACCGCAGTGCCCACGGGACCGGCAACGAGGGCGGTCCGCACGGAACCGGTGTCGACGCGGCCGTGGACGAGCAGACCGCCCGGCACTGGGACGAGATGTACCGGGCCCGGGAGCGGCAGTGGAGCGGCCGACCCAATCCGCACCTGGTCGACGTCGTCGGGGCGCTGCCGCCGGGCAGCGCCCTCGACCTCGGTTGCGGCGAGGGCGGCGACGCGGTGTGGCTGGCCCGACAGGGCTGGCGGGTGACGGCGGTCGACGTCTCCACCACCGCGTTGGAGCGGTCGGCCGCCGCCGTGACGGCCGCCGGGGTGGCGTCCCTGGTCGACTTCCAGCGGCACGACCTGGCCCGGACCTTCCCGGCGGGCAGGTTCGACCTGGTCTCGGCGCAGTTCCTCCAGTCGCCGCTGGACTTCCCCCGGGCGCAGGTGCTGCGGGCGGCGGTCCGGGCAGTCGCCCCGGGCGGACGGCTGCTGGTGGTCGAGCACGGCGCGGTGCCCCCGTGGGGTGCCGCCGAACATCGCCACGTACGGTTCCCCACCCCGCAGGAGACTCTGGCCGAGCTCGACCTCGACCCGGACGGATGGCACGTCGAGCGCCTCGACGCGCCGCAGCGGCAGGCCACCGGCCCCAACGGCGAGGCCGGCACCCTGATCGACCATCTGGTGCTGGTCCGCCGCCGGTGACCGGGCCGCCCTGGTGACCGGGCCGCCGTCGTCGCCCGGCTACCCGGCCCGGCACGGCCCGGCCCGGCACGGCTGCCCGGCCCGGCACGGCTGCCCGGCCCGGCACGGCTGCCCGGCCCGGCCCGACTGTCCGGCCCGGCACGGCTGCCCGGCACGGCACGCCTGCCCGGCACGGCTGTCTGGCCCGACTATGCCGACGGCTTCGGTGCCGGCGGCGGTGGCTCAGCTCTCCAGGACCCGCTGCATGGCGGCCCGGGACCGCCGGGCGGTGCGCAGGTAGTCGTCGAGGAACTCCCCCGGGTCGTCCGCGCCGAGCAACCGCGCCACACCGGCGAGCTCCACCCCGTGCCGGGGAAGCTGGTCGCCGGCCCGACCCCGGACCAGCATCAGCGCGTTGCGGACCTGCGCGGCGAGGGTCCACCCGGCGACCATCGCGGCGGCGTCCGCCGGGTCGACCAGCCCCGCCTCCCGGGCCGCCGCGAGGGCATCGAGGGTACGCGTGCCGCGCAGCTGCGGGTACGCCCCGGCGTTGCGCAGCTGGAGCAGCTGCACCGCCCACTCGACGTCGGCCAGGCCACCCCGACCGAGCTTGGTGTGGGTGGCCGGGTCGGCACCCCGGGGCAGCCGTTCGTTCTCCACCCGGGCCTTGATCCGGCGGATCTCGACCACCTGCTCCCGGGTCAACCCGTCGGCCGGGTAGCGGACCGGGTCGACCATCTTCTCGAACTCGGTGCCCAGGTCGGCGTCGCCGCAGACGAACCGGGCCCGCAGCAGCGCCTGCGCCTCCCACACCCGCGACCAGCGGGCGTAGTACTGGGCGTAGGCGGCGAGGCTGCGGACCAGCGGGCCCTGCCGTCCCTCGGGGCGCAGGTCGGCGTCGACGCCGAGCGCCGGGTCGGGGGCGGGGGCGGCGAGCAGCCGGCGCAGTTCCTCGGCGATCGCGTGGGCGGCGGCGCTGGCGGTGCTCTCCGCCGTCCCGGCGGGCGGATCGTAGACGAAGAGCACGTCGGCGTCGGAGAGGTAGTTCGACTCGTACCCGCCGAGGCGACCGAGGCCGATCACCGCGAACCGCAGGCCGGGCAGTTCCGGCTGGGCGGCCCGGACGGCGCGCAGCGCGGCGGACAGGGTGGCGTCGGTGACGTACGACAGGCCGGTGCCGACCCGGGTGACGTCGGCCAGCGGGCCGGCCGGCACACCACGCTCGGGTCGCGGGGCCAGCCCGCCGGCCCGGCTGAGCACGTCGGCGCAGGCGATCCGGACGAGTTCCCGGCGGCGCAGCGCGCGTACCGCCCGGGTCGCCTCGACCGGGTCAGCGTGCCGGGCCGCCGCGGCGGCGAACCCGTCGCAGAGCACCTCCCGGGGTCGGGGCGTCAACTCGTTCTCCTCGGCCAGCAGCCGCAGCGCCTCCGGTTCCCGGGCCAGCAGGTCGGCCGCGTAGCGGGACGACGACAGCACCCGGGCCAGCCGCCGGGCCACCGGCCCGGAGTCGCGCAGCAGCCGCAGGTACCACGGGGTGCTGCCGAGCTTGTCGGAGACCTGCCGGTAGTTGAGCAGCCCCCGGTCCGGTTCGGGCGCGTCGGCGAACTCGCTGAGCAGCACCGGCAGCAGGGTCCGCTGGATGGCGGCGGTCCGGCTCACCCCGCCGGTGAGGGCTTCGAGGTGGCGCAGCGCCCCGGCCGGGTCGGCGAAACCGAGGATCTCCAGCCGGTGCCGGGCCGCCTCCGGGGTGAGCCGCAGGCCGTCGGCGGGCACCCGGGCCACCGACTCCAGCAGCGGCCGGTAGAGCAGTTTGGCGTGCAGCCGGCGTACCTCGGTGGCGTGCGCGACCCAGTCGGCGCGGAAGCTCTCCACGGCGCTGCGGCCCGGGATGGCGGCGTAGCCGAGCGCGGCGGCCAGCCAGCGCAGCGCGGCCGGCTCGGTCGGCACGGTGTGGGTGCGCCGCAGCGCCTGGAGCTGGAGCCGGTGTTCGACCCCGCGCAGGAAGCGGTATCCGCGCAGCAGCGCCTCACCGTCGGCCCGCCCGACGTAACCGCCGGCCACCAGCGCGCGCAGCGCCGGCACGGTGCCCGGCACCCGCAGCGACTCGTCGCCCCGGCCGTGCACCAGTTGCAGCAGTTGGACGGCGAACTCGATGTCCCGCAGCCCGCCCGGACCCCGCTTGATCTCGCGGTCCAGCTCCTTCGGCGGGATGTTGTCGATGATCCGGCGGCGCATGGCGCGTACGTCGGAGACCGCCTCGGGACGCTCGGAGGCCCGCCAGACCAGAGGGGCGAGGGCGTCGACCCACTCGCCGGCCAACGCCAGGTCACCGGCGGCCGGACGGGCCTTGAGCAGCGCCTGGAACTCCCAGGTGCGGGCCCACCGCTGGTAGTAGGCGAGGTGGCTGGCCAGGGTACGCACCAGCGGCCCCCGGTTGCCCTCGGGGCGCAGCGCGGCGTCCACCGGCCAGGCGACCAGTCCGCAGATGTGGATCAGCCGGGCGGCGACGGTGGTCGCGGCGGGCAGGTCCTCGTCGGTCGCGGCCACGAAGATCACGTCGACGTCGGAGACGTAGTTCAGCTCGTCGCCACCGCACTTGCCCATCGCCACCACGGCCAGCCGGGGCCGGGGCGTGCCCGCCGGCAGCTCACCCACCGCGATCTCGTAGGCCGCCGAGAGGGTCGCGTCGGCCAGCGCGGACAGCGCCGACATCACCTGTTCCAGGCCCCGCCCACCGGTCAGGTCGGCCGCCGCGATCCGCAGCAACGCCAGCCGGTACGCCTGCCGCAGCACCGCCACCGGCGCGGTGGCGACGGTCAACCGGCTGGCGAGCGCCAGGTCGAGTCGACCGTCGGCGGTGGGGGCCAACCCGTCCGGGGCGGTGCCGAGCACCGTCCACTGCCCCGGGTTGGCGACCAGGTGGTCACCCAGTGCGGAGGACGCCCCGAGGACGGCGACCAGCCGACGCCGCAGACCCGGATCGGCGGCGAGCCCGGCCAGCAGGGCCGACCCGGTGGCGTCGGCGGCGGTGCGGCGTTCGGTCTCCACCATCCGGTGCAGTTGACGCAGCGCCAGATCCGGGTCGGCGGCCCGGGAGAGCGCGGCCAGCAGGTCGGCCGCCGCGCGGTCGGTGGGCTCCTGCTCGTCGGCCTGCCACAGCCCGAGCCCGTCCGCGCCGAGCAGGTCGGCGGCGCGGATCCCGCCGTCGCCCTCGGCGAAGCCGTAGCGGGCCAGCCGTCCCCTGGTCGATCTGCTCATCTCAGTGCCCGAGCAGGGGCAGGCTGCGGCGGGTGTCGTCGTCCAGCTCGCCGAGGGCGAGGGCGGCGAAGCGGACCGCGAACGGCTGCCACACCTCCTCGACGTCGGCCATCACCCGGTCGCAGGCGGCCACCACCAGGTCCTCGTCGTAACCCAGTTCGGCGAGCAGTTCGGAGCCGCGCGCCCATTCGGCGATCATCGCGGTGTCGCACTCGATGTGGAACTGCAGGCCCCAGGCCCGGTCGCCGAGCCGGAACGCCTGGTGCGGGTAGCGGGTCGAGGCGGCCAGCAGGGTGGCGGCCCGGGGCAGCTCGGTGATCTCGTCGGTGTGCCACTGGAGCACGTCCGGGATCAGCGGCACGTACCGGAACAGCAGGTCACTCTCGGCGGCGTCGCGCCGGCCGACCACGCCCGGGCCCACCTCGGGGCCGGACGGGCTGCGCTCGACCAGGCCGGCGTGCGCGGTGGCGAGCAGTTGCGCGCCGAGGCAGACGCCGAGGGTCGGCACCCGGTGCCGCACGGCCTTGCGCAGCAACCCTTCGAGCTTCGGGAACCAGGGTGCGCCGGGGGTGCCGCCGGGGGCCGGGTAGGCGTGCTGGTCACCGCCGAGCACCACCAGCGCCACGTGGCCGGCGAGGTCGTCGGGGAGTTCGTCGCCGGCGTACGGGCGCAGCACCCGCAGCTCAAGGCCCCCCTCCACCAGCCACTCCCCCAGCCGTCGGGGGTCGTCGGTCGGGTCGTTCTCGATCACCAGTGCGGTTCCCACGCCGTCGAGGCTATCGGGTTCGTCGACGGACACCCGGAACGCCTCGGACCGCGCGGCGGGGAGACTATGCTCGGCCGCTGTGATCGCCGACGACCCGTCCGTCCTGCGCCCGCCCGTGCTGCACGAGGGCGACACGGTGATGCTGGTCTCGCCGTCCGGGCCGACCCGTCCGGAGCGGGTGGCCCGGGGTGTCGAGTTACTGACCGGCTGGGGGCTGCGCCCGGTGGTGGCACCGAATGCGTACGCCCGACGGGGTTACCTCGCCGGTGACGACGCGCTGCGCGCCGCGGACCTGAACGCCGCCTTCGCCGACCCGCAGGTGCGCGGGGTGATCTGCACCCGGGGCGGGTACGGCGCGCAGCGGGTGGTCGACCTGATCGACATGGCCGCCGTGCGGCGGGACCCGAAGGTGGTGGCCGGGTTCTCCGACATCACCGCCCTGCAGTTCGCGCTCTGGCGGGGTGCCCGGCTGACCGGCGTGCACGGCCCCGGGGCGGCCTGGGTCGACGAGCGGACCCCGCTGCGCTCGGCGGAGTCGCTGCACGCCGCGCTGATGACCACCGCGCCGGTCACCGTCGAGGCGGTGCCCACGGAGGAGACCTACCCGGTGCGGGTCCCCGGTCGGGCGGTGGGTCGGCTGCTCGGCGGGAACCTCTGCCTGATCACCGCCACCCTGGGCACCCCGGACATGCCGGACCTGACCGGGGCGGTGCTGCTCGTCGAGGAGGTGCAGGAGCCGCCGTACAAGGTCGACCGGATGCTCACCCACCTGCGCCGCGCGGGCGTGCTGGACGGTCTGGCCGGGGTGGCGGTGGGCCAGTTCACCGACTGCGCCGACGGCTGGGACACCACCGTCGTGGACGTGCTCACCGACCGGCTGGGCGACCTCGGCGTGCCGGTCCTCGGCGGCCTGCCGATCGGCCACGGCCCCGGCCAACTCACCGTCCCGGTGGGCACCCCAGCCACCCTCGACACCGAAACCGGCACCCTAACCACCACCCCCGCCGTCCAATAACCCCACCCCACCCCCACCCGGCCCGGCCCCGGCCCGGTGATCAAGAGGTTTGCGTCATCGGAGAACGCATTCCTGACCGAAACCTCTTGATCACCGGGGCGGTGGGGCGGGATTTTCAGCTCAGGGACAGGGTCGGGAGGGGGGATTCCCAGGTTCGGTGGTCACTGTCGGTGACGTCAACGCATCACCACCGACGTACTGGAGGACCGATGTCCCGCATGATGTCGAAGAAGCGCCTGCTGGTCGGTTTCGCCGCCGCTGGTGTGCTCGGGGTGGGGATCGCCGCTCCCACGGTCGCCTTCGCCGAGAACGGGGCCACCCCGACGCCGAGCGCCAGCAGCGAGGCCGCCCCGGGCACCGACCGGCAGCAGCAGCGCGCCGACCGGCAGAACGAGTTCGCCGAGGCGCTCGCCAAGGAGCTGGGGGTGGACACCGACAAGGTGACCGCCGCCCTGGAAAAGGTGCGCGAGCAGCACAAGGACCGCGCCAAGGGTGACCGGCCGGAGCGTCCGTCGGCCGAGGACCGGCAGGAGAAGCTGGCCGAGCGGCTGGCCCAGGCGGTCAAGGACGGCAAGCTCACCCAGGAGCAGGCCGACGCGATCACCAAGGCCGTCGAGGCCGGGGTCTTCCCGGGTGCGGGTGGCCCCGGTCACCACCGCGGTCCGGCGGGTACGCCCGGCGAGTGACCCACCTCCGGCCCGCCCGACCCGGGCGGGCCGGAGATCAACACACCGGGGCCGACGTTGCGGTGTCCGACGCACCGGGACACCGCAACGTCGGCCCTGGCGTCAGGCGCGGCCACCCGAGGAACCGCAACGTCGACCCGGTGGCGTCAGACACTGCCACCCGAGGAACCGCAACGTCGACCCGCTGGCGTCAGGCGCTGCCACCCGAGGAGAAGAGACCGAGGTGGGTGCCCACCGGGTCGCGCACCAGGGCGAGGGTCAGGCCGCTCGGCGTGGTCCGGGGCGGGGTCAGCACCGTGCCGCCCGCCGCCTCGGCCCGACCGCAGGTCTGCGCCACGTCGGCCACCTCGGCGTAGAGGATCGCGTAGCCGGGCGCGTCCTCGGCGAGAGCCCGGATGCCGCCGCCGATGCCGGTCGGCTCCCCCGCCGTGGTCGTCCGGTAGGAACCGCCCTCGGCCGTGCCCTCCTCGGTGAAGGTCCAGCCGAACAACTCCGCATAGAAGCTCTGCGCCTCGTCCGGCCGGTCGGTGCCGATCTCGAACCAGGTGACGGGTGTGCTGGTCACGCGTTGCCTCCTGTTCCCCCGCCGACCGGGCGGCCGGCGGGCTCGGCAGTCAGCCTCCCGGGTGTCCGCGACACCGTCCTGTCGGTGTTTACCGCCCGGTCCACACGGCCAGCACGCCGATCCGTCCGGACAGCCCGCGCCGACCGGACTGGACGGCCCGCACGCCGACCCGTCCGGACAGCCCGCGCCGACCGGACTGCGCGGCCGGCCCACGCCGAGTCAGACCAGGGTCAGCCGGCGCACCCGGTCGGCCGGGACGTCCAGGTCGGCCGGCGAGAACTCCCGGGTCACCCGCTGCGGCAACGCCTCGACCCCGACGATCCGGTCGGTACGGAAGCAGCGCAGCCCGTCGCGGAGCCGGCACCAGGCGAGCAGGTACCAGTGCCGGTCGTTGCCCAGGTAACCCAGCGGCTCGACCTCACGCGACGAGGGCACCCCGCAGCGGTCGGCGTACCGCAGGCGGAGCACCCGGCGGGCGGAGACCGCGTCGGCGACGACGGCCGGGACGGACGTGCCCGGCCCGGTGCCGACCAGCAGCACCCGGCCGGCGAGCAGGCGTGCGGCATCGGCGTCGGCGGCCGGTAGCACCGCGAGCAGCTTGCGCAGCGCGGTGCCGCCCGCCACGGCGAACGGGGTGCCGGCGAGCCGGTGCAGGGCCACCGCCATCGCCACCGCCTCGGTGGCGGTCAGGTTGACCGGCGGCAGGGTGTGCGACCGGTCGACCACGTAACCGCCGGTGCGGCCGGGCTCGGCCCAGATCGGTACGCCGGAGCCCTGGAGGGCGACGATGTCCCGTTCGACGGTGCGGGTGCTCACCTCGAACCGGGCGGCCAGCCAGCGGGCGCTGCGCGGCCGGGGCGACACCGCCCGCAGCTCCTCCACCAGGGCATAGAGACGATCCGTCCGGTTCATCCCCGCACGCTACGACGGGGGTACGACGCACCGCCCCCGTCCACCCCGGCGGGGCGGACGGGGGCGGGCGGTCACCTCAGGTAGGGACCGTCGGTGCCGATCCTGCCGGGGGCCGGGTTGCCGGGCAGGTCCAGCACGTACACCCGCAGGTTGCCCCGGCCGCTGACCGCAGCGGTGAGGGTGCCGTTCGTGACGGTCCGGACGTCCCCGGTCACCGCGTCCCGGTACGTCCCGTTCGGCACCCCGGTGAAGGTGGCCGTGCCGGAGACGGTGACCAGGGCGAAGCTGTCCACCCCATCGCTGGTGAACCGGCGCTTGTAGGCCATCTGGTTGCCGCTGACCCCCTCGGTCGAGTACTGGCCCTTCTGCAGGGCCGGGATGGCCCGCCGGATGCGGTTGAGCCGCTGCACGTGCTTGACCAGTGGCGCGGCCAGCGTGGTCGCCACCGCCCCGCTGGCGCTGCCGACCACCCCGAAGTCGGTGGCGGTGACGCTGCCGGCGAGGTGGTCGCCGTAGTACGCCCGCCCGGTGGTCGCCAACGGGCAGGTCGGCCCGCAGTCGATCTTCGCGCCCTTCTGGAACTCGATCTCGGAGCCGTAGTAGAGCGTCGGGATGCCGCGGAAGGTCCACATCAGGCTCATGTTCTCGGCCCAGGCGTCGGTGCCCCCGGCGTAGCGGGTGTTCGACTTGTTCGGCCCGTAGTCGTGGCTGTCGACGTAGACGACGTTGTAGGTGGCGTCGTTGTAACTGTCGTCGGAGTCGCGGCCGTTGCCGAAGGCGTTGCCGGCGTCGCCGAAGTTCATGTGCATCCGCATGTCGATGACGTTCATGCCGGAGAACTTCGAGTGGTCCGGCGCGTGGTAGGTGTTGCCCCGCAGGAACGCGTTGTCGCTGGTCGGCTGCCCGCCGGTGCCGATCAGCTGCTCGTAGTCGTACTGCTCGATGGCGGCCTTCACGTCGTCCGGGCTGTACTCCTTGCGCTCCTTCCAGGTGAAGAACTGCGCGGAGTGGTTGACCGAGCCCCGGTTCCACTTGTCGTTGACGAACGCGGCCACCTCACCGAAGACGTAGAAGTCCCGGCCCTTTTCGCCGTGCCGGGCGAGGGCGTGTTGCTGGATCGCCGGCAGGAAGCGCCGGTTCCAGGTGACCCGGGGGATGTGCACGGCGGTGTCGATCCGGAAGCCGTCCACCCCCATGTCGATGTACCTGTTGTACGCGTCGATCAGGTACTGCTGGACGGTGGCGTTCTCGGTGTTGAAGTCGGCCAGGTCCTCGTGCAGCCAGCAGCTCCGGGCGTCCTCGCCCTCCCAGTTGCCGATCCAGCACTGGTGGTAGAGGTCGGCGGGGAAGAGCTTGCCGGTCGGCACCGGCCACTGGCAGTGGTAGACGGTGTAGCCCTCCTGGCTGTACGCGCCGTTGGGGGTGCCCCAGTTGAGGCAGCGGTTGGCGGTGGGGGCGGTGCCCGACCAGACGTCGCCGTTGTAGGGGCGGCCCTTGGCCTTGGCGTTCTGCGCGGCGGTCAGGGTCGGGTCGTTGCCGTCGTGTTCGACCATCGGGTCGTACTCGCGGCCGGCCTGCGGTTGGTCGTAGTACCACTTCCACTGCTCGTCGCGGACGCCGTAGACGGTGGGGACGAAGAGCCCCTTGGCGCCCCAGCGGGAGCTGTGGTTGTAGACCACGTCCTGGAAGATCTTCATGCCCTTGGCGTGGGCCGCGTTGATCAGCTGCTGGTAGCTGGCCCCGGGGCTCTCCAACCGGGGGTCCACCCGGTGGAAGTCCCAGCCGTGGTAGCCGTGGAAGTCGTAGTCGGAGCGGTTGAGCACCACCGGGGTGATCCAGATGGCCGAGAAGCCCAGCCCCTTGATGTAGTCCAGCTTGTCGACCAGGCCCTTGAAGTCCCCCCGGAACATCGGGTCGTCGTTCGCCGCGTTGCCGGACCTGACGTGCTGGCTGCCGCCCCGGTTGTTGGTGGCGTCGCCGTCGGCGAAGCGGGCGGTCATCACGAAGTAGATGCTGTCCTCGCGCGGGTCACCGCCGAGCGGCGAACCGCCCACCGGCGGGGTGGTCCCGGTGGTCGCGGTGGCGGGCGCACTCGCCGCCGACCGGTTGCCGGCCGCGTCGAGGGCCCGCACCGTCCAGGTGTACGCGGTGCCCGCGGCGAGGTCGTACGCCACGTACCGGGTCGTCGTGGTGGTGACGGTGGTGGCCCCACCGGTGCCGCCGGTACGGGTCAGTTCGTACCCGGTGACCGCCCGGTCGTCGGTGGCGGCCGTCCAGGACAGCGTGACGGACAACCCGGCGGCGGTGGCGGTGAGCCCGGCGGGGGTGGCCGGGGGTGTGGTGTCCGGGGTGGCGGGCTGGCACGGGTCGGCGGCGTCCGGGGTGACCACCCCGCCGCGTACGGTGCTGCGCCCGACGCGCAGGGTGTAGTCGGCCCCGTTGTTGTTGTCCCAGGTGCCGGCGTTGTTGTTGAACGCGGCGGTGAGTCCGGTGGCGGTGCCGAGGTCGACGGTGCGACGCGCCCAGCCGGTGCAGGCGGCCTGCATCGCCACCCCCGGAGCGACGGTCCAGGCACCGCCGGTCGGCCGGTAGTGCAGGTTCGCGCCGGCCCATCCCCGGCTGGCGAGGTGGTACCAGACCTCGGCGGTGGCAACGCCCGGGGCGGCGGTCGGGGTCGGGGCGACGGTCGGGGTCGGGGTGGGCGTCGGGGTGGTGGTGGGCGTCGGGGTGGTGGTGCACGGGTCGCCGATGCCGGTCCGGCCCCCGGCGACGGTGACCGCGCCGGTGCCGAGCCGGTAGTTGCCGCCGTTGTTGTTGTCCCAGGTGCCGGCGTTGTTGTTGAAGACCACCTGCAGGCCGGTGGCGGCACCCAGGTCGATGGTCCGGCGTCGCCAGCCGGCGCAGGCCGCCTCCATGGCGACGCCGGGCACGGCGGTCCAGCTGCCGCCGTCGACGCCGTAGTGGATGTTGACCGACGTGCCCCAGGCCGCCGGGGGTTGGTAGTAGACGGTGACGGTGTTGGCCGCTGCCGCCGCGGTGAGCGGCAACAGGCTCGCGGCCACGCCGACGACGAGCGCGAGTGCGCCGGCCCGTCGGCGGTGGGTGGTGGTGGTCCGCCTCATGATGGCTCTCCTGACACCCGCACCCGAGCGACGGGTGCAAGCTACTGAAGGCGTTGCAAGAAGTTGCGAACGCGGTGCCAGGAAGTTAGCAGCTTCGATGCGCCGAAACCAGAGGTTCATCCCGATGAAGTGTGGAGGAAATTTCGCAGCCAGCCCGCAATGACTTTCACCGACGGAAAACTCTTCCCATCCCGCCGACCGGTGGAGGCGGGGCACGTCACCGGGCATCCGGTGGGCCGGCGGGACCGGGCGCAGACGACGCCAGGCCCGTGGTCTGGACCGTCCCGGCAGGGACAGCTCAGACCACGGGCCTGGCTCAGGTGGTACGGGCCGCGCGGGCGGCCGTGGTCAGGCGATGCAGGCGCAGACGATCAGGGCCGCACCGAAGTGGGTGGCGGCGCTGACCCGGGCCGCCGGGTGCGGCTGGTCCGAGCAGATGACCTCACCGAGCTTGCCCGGGGTGAGCAGGTCCAGCACGCCGAAGGCGAGCGCCATGACAGCCAGCCCGATCAGCCCGAAGAGCACCGTCGAGGCGATCCCCTTGGCGAAGTCGTCGTAGCTGGTCACGATCGCGGTGAAGACGATGCCGGCCACACCCAGCTGATTGGCGGCCAGCAGCAGCCCGGCGTTGCCGTTGCGCTGCACCCAGATCAGCTCGCGCAGCTTGCCCGGGGTGAGCACGTCGACCAGCACGAAGCCGGCCGCCATCAGCGCCACCCCGACGATCCCGAACACGACGCTCTGCCATGCTCCGGTGAGCAGATCATCCAGCACCGACGGCCTCCCGACCTCCTGCGCCCGGCGCGGGTGCCGGCACGGTGATCGAGACGATAGCGGCACCGCGCCACCCCCGACACCCCCCGGACCGTCGAACGCCCGGACCGTCGGCCGACCCGGAACCGCCGAACGCCCTGAGCCCCGGCGGACCCGGGACGTCGAGGACCCGGAGCCGCGCGGGCCCCGGGTCCCCGATGTCAACGGGTCACAACGACAGGTAGCGCTGCCGCTCGTACGGGGTGACCTCGCGGCGGTACTGCTCCCACTCGGCCCGCTTGTTGCGCAGGAAGAAGTCGAAGACGTGCTCCCCGAGCACCTCGGCGACCAGCTCGGAGCCGGCCATCACGTCGATCGCCTCGGACAGGTTCTCCGGCAGTGCCTCGTAGCCCATCGCGCGGCGCTCGGCGCTGGTCAGCGACCAGACGTCGTCCTCCGCGCCGGGTGGCAGCTCGTAGCCCTCCTCGATGCCCTTCAGGCCGGCGCCGAGCATCACCGCGAACGCCAGGTAGGGGTTGGTCGCCGAGTCCAGCGACCGGACCTCCACCCGGGCCGAGTTCGGCTTGCCGTACGCGGGCACGCGGACCAGCGCGGACCGGTTCAGGTGCCCCCAGCAGACGTACGCCGGGCTCTCGGTGATCCGGTCCGGCAACGCCTGCGGGAACAGCCGCTTGTACGAGTTGACCCACTGGTTGGTGACGGCGGTGTACTCCCGGGCGTGCATCAGCAGGCCGGCGATGAACGACTTCGCCACCTTCGACAGTTTCATCGGGTCACCGGAGTCGTGGAACGCGTTGCGCTCCCCCTCGAACAGCGACAGGTGGGTGTGCATGCCGCTACCCGGCTGGTCGGTGAACGGCTTCGGCATGAAGCTGGCCTGTACGCCGGTGGACAGCGCCACCTCCTTGACCACGTGCCGGAAGGTCATGATGTTGTCGGCGGTGGTCAGCGCGTCGGCGTAGCGCAGGTCGATCTCCTGCTGGCCGGGGGCGACCTCGTGGTGGCTGAACTCCACCGAGATGCCGATCCGCTCCAGCGCGAGCACGGCCTGGCGGCGGAAGTCCCGCGCGACGGCGTGCGTGGTGTGCTCGAAGTAGCCGCCGGTGTCCACGGCGGTGGGCACCGAGCCGTCCTGCGGGCCGTTCTCCAGCAGGAAGAACTCGATCTCCGGGTGGGTGTAGAAGGTGAAGCCCTTCTCGGCCGCCTTGGACAGCATCCGGCGCAGCACGTGCCGTGGGTCGGCCCAGGACGGGCCGCCGTCGGGCAACAGGATGTCGCAGAACATCCGGGCGCTCTCACCGCTGACCCCGCCCTCGAACGGGAACACCTGGAAGGTCGTCGGGTCCGGCATGGCGACCATGTCGGACTCGAAGACCCGGGCGAAGCCCTCGATGGCCGAGCCGTCGAACCCGATGCCCTCCTCGAAGGCTGCCTCCAGCTCCGCCGGGGCGACTGAGACGCTCTTGAGCGTGCCCAGCACGTCGGTGAACCACAGCCGGACGAACCGGATGTCCCGCTCTTCCAGCGTACGGAGGACGAACTCCTGCTGACGGTCCACTTCCCCAACCCCTCGCGACGTACGTCCGGCACCGGTCGGCCGGTCCGTCCTGACCGCCCAGTCTTCACCGGCCTGGTTAAGCAGACGTTACGCGACCTGCCGCCGCTCGTCCTGCGGTGTCCCGACGGCCGGATCGACGGGCGGCCCCGCCACCAGCGGCGGGCCGGCCGGGCGCGGCGAAAGGGTGGCCGTCGTCTCGTCGCAGCCGCCGGGTCGACCGCCTGCGGCTGGGGCAAGATGAGGTCATGCCCACCCTGCGTCTGGCCCTGTGCCAGGTCAACCCGACCGTCGGCGACACCGTCGGCAACGCCGAGCTGATCCGCGCCTGGACCCGTCGGGCCGCCGACGCCGGCGCCCAGCTCGTCGCCTTCCCGGAGATGACACTCACCGGCTACCCCGTCGAGGATCTGGTCTTCCGCCGTTCCTTCGTCGCCGCCTCACAGGCCGCGGTGCGGCAGCTCGCCGCCGACCTGGCCGCCGACGGCCTCGGCGACCTGCCGGTCGTGGTCGGCTACCTGGACGCCGACGGCCCACCCCAGGTCAGCGGGGACGCCCAGCCGGGCCGGGGGGCCCGCAACGCCGCCGCGCTGCTGCACCGGGGTGAGGTGGTCGCGACCTACTTCAAGCACCACCTGCCCAACTACGGCGTCTTCGACGAGGACCGCTACTTCGTGCCCGGCGACACCCTGACCGTGGTCCGGGTGGGCGGGGTGGACGTGGCGTTGACCATCTGCGAGGACCTGTGGCAGGCCGGGGGCCCGTTCGCGGTGGCCCGGCAGGCCGGCGTCGGCCTGGTGGTCAACATCAACGGCTCGCCGTACGAGTTGAACAAGGACGACGTCCGGCTGCCGCTGGTGCGTCGCCGGGCCGCCGAGGCCGGGGCCCCGATCGCGTACGTCAACATGGTCGGTGGTCAGGACGAACTGGTCTTCGAGGGCGACTCGATGATCGTCGACGCCGACGGGGGACTGCTCACCCGCGCGCCGCAGTTCGTCGAGCACCTGCTCGTGCACGACGTGGAGCTGGCCGGGGCGGGCCCGCACGCCGCCGACACCGAGGACCTCGCCGACGGGATGCGGGTGCTGCGTCGTACCGTCGAGGTGGTGCCGGCGGCCCCGACCGGGCCGGCGGCCGACGGCGGCCTGATGGCGCCGGTGGCCGACGAGGCCGAGGTGTGGCAGGCGCTGGTGCTGGGCCTGCGCGACTACGTCAACAAGAACCGCTTCCCCTCGGTGGTGCTGGGCCTGTCCGGCGGGATCGACTCGGCGGTGGTGGCCGCGCTGGCCGTCGACGCGCTCGGCCCACGACGGGTGGTCGGCGTGTCACTGCCCAGCCAGCACTCCTCGGAGCACTCCCGGACCGACGCGGAGGACCTGGCCAAGCGCACCGGCCTGGACTACCGCGTCGAGCCGATCCAGCCGATGGTGGACACCTTCCTGGCGAACATCTCGCTGTCCGGGGTGGCGGTGGAGAACCTCCAGGCCCGGGTGCGCGGGGTGATCCTGATGGCACTGTCGAACCAGGAGGGCCACCTGGTCCTCACCACCGGCAACAAGAGTGAGCTGGCGGTCGGCTACTCGACCCTCTACGGCGACTCGGTCGGCGGGTTCAACCCGGTCAAGGACGTCTGGAAGACGCTGATCTGGCGGCTGGCGAAGTGGCGCAACGCCGACGCGGCCCGCCGGGGCGAGACCCCGCCGATCCCGGAGAACTCCATCGGCAAGCCCCCGTCGGCCGAGCTGAGCCCCGGCCAGCTCGACAGCGACAGCCTGCCCGACTACGACGTGCTGGACCCGATCCTGATCGGTTACGTCGACGGTGACCTGGGCCGGGCCGGCCTGGTCGAGTCCGGCCACGACCCGGCGGTGGTCGACCGGGTGCTGCGGCTGGTGGACACCGCCGAGTACAAGCGTCGGCAGTCCGCCCCGGGTACGAAGATCTCGATGAAGGCGTTCGGCCGCGACCGTCGGCTGCCGATCACCAACCGCTGGCGCGAGGACGGCTGAGCATCCGGGCCGGCCGACCTGCGGTCGGCTGGGCATCCTGGACCGACCGATCGACCTGGTCGGCTGGGCAGCACAGCCCGGCCGACCCGGGTCGGTCGGGCACCCCGACGCCGGCCGGCCACGGTCGGTCGGCGTCGCCCCGGCGGAGTGAAATCCTGCACTGTTCCCTGCCGTCGACCGGTCGCGTGGTGCGACGATCGCGACGGAACCCGGGGACCGCGACAGCGGCCTCGAGGAAAGGAGACAGTCATGGTGGAGTCCACCCCGACCGAGGTGACCGCCCTGTACGGCGGGCCGGCCACCCGACGGGTCCGCACCCGCGACCTGATCGCCGCCAAGGAGCGTGGCGACCGGTGGGCGATGCTCACCTCGTACGACCAGTACACCGCCGGGATCTTCGACCAGGCGGGGATTCCGGCGCTGCTGGTCGGCGACTCGGCGGCGAACAACGTGTTCGGTTACGAGACCACCCTGCCGGTGACCGTCGACGAGTTGTTGCCGCTGGTCCGGGCCGTGGTCCGGGCGACCCGGCACACCCTGGTCGTCGGTGACCTGCCGTTCGGCTCGTACGAGGAGGGGCCGACGCAGGCGTTGCGCACGGCGGTGCGGTTCATGAAGGAGGGTGGCTGCCACGCGGTGAAGCTGGAGGGCGGCCGGCGCTGCGCCGACCAGATCGCGGCGATCACCGGGGCGGGCATCCCGGTGATGGCGCACATCGGCTTCACCCCGCAGAGCGAACACACCCTGGGCGGCTACCGGGTGCAGGGGCGCGGCGACACCGCCGACGAGGTGCTCGCCGACGCGCGGGCGGTGGCCGGGGCGGGGGCGTTCGCGGTGGTGCTGGAGATGGTGCCGGGTGAGGTCGCCAAGCGGGTCACCGCCGAACTGGCGATCCCCACCGTCGGCATCGGCGCCGGCCCCGACACCGACGCCCAGGTGCTGGTCTGGCAGGACATGGCGGGGCTGCGCACCGGGAAGGCCCCCCGGTTCGTCAAGCGTTACGCCGACCTGGCCGGGGTGCTGACCGAGGCGACCCGCCGGTTCGCCGACGAGGTACGCGGCGGCGACTTCCCCGCCACCGAACACACCTTCTGAGGTCGCGCCGGAGCCTGGTGGGGCGCTGCCCCCACAGCCCCACCGGGCTCCGCTAGGGTTCCGCTCGTGAATCATGCTCGCTTCTCGACTGTCGCCCTGACCTGTCTCTCCGTGCTGGCACTCGCGGCGTGCAGCGAGGCGAAGCCGTCGACGACGGCCGCGCCGTCGTCCTCCGCCACCGGCGCGGCCGCGCCGGCCGCCTCCCCCTCCGTCACGACCGCGCCGACCACCGACGCCCCGACCGCGGCCGCCGACCCGGCAGCCGACAAGAAGCTCTGCACGGCGGCCAAGAAGATCGCCGAGACGACGAAGGTCGACGTCGTGAAGGCCGCGATGGCGGGTGGTGACCCGAACCCGGCCATCAAGAAGGCCTACAACGAGCTGGCGTCGGGCCTGGCGAAGGCCACGGCCGGCACCCCCGGCAGCGAGGCGGCCACCGCGTTGGCGGCGTTCGGCGTCGCCGCCAGCAGGGTGGCCACCGCCCCGGACATGGACGCCGCCGCCGACGGCCCCGAGTTCCAGAAGACCAGCGCCATGGCGAACGCCGCCTGCAAGAAGGCCGGCGTCGACATCAACTTCTGACGGTGACGAGAGGGGAGCGGGTCACCCGGGCGGTCCGACCCACCGTCCGACCACCCGCACCGGGGGCCGGCCGGGGTTCCGGAGGTCAGCCGTGACCGCGACGGCAGCCCACGTCGGCACAGCCGGGTGGCCCGCTCCCGCATCGGCACGGTCAGCAACCGAGTCGGGGCAGCCGGGTGATCTGCTCCCACCTTCCCACCGTCAGAGGTCGGTGACCCGGATGCCGGCGTGCGCCTTGTACCGCTTGTTGATGGCGATCAGGTTGGCGGTGAACGCCTCGATCTGGTGGGCGTTGCGCAGCCGGCCGGCGTAGATGCCGCGCATGCCGGGGATCCGGGCGGCCAACGCGCCGACGATGTCGACCAGTTCCCGCTCCTCGGTGCAGATCAGCACGTCGAGGTCGATTCGGTCGATCTCCGGGTCGGCCAGCAACGGCGCGCTGACATGGTTGAATGCCGCGCAGACCCGGGAGTCGGGCAGCAGGGCCGCCGCCTGCTGCACCGCGCTGCCCTCGGCGACCGGCAGCGCGTACGGGCCCTGCCTGTCGAAGCCGAGCGGGTTGACGCAGTCCACGACGATCTTGCCGGCCAGTGGCCCGGCCAGCGCACCGACGGTGGCCGCGTGCCCGTCCCACGGCACCGCGATCACCACCACGTCGCTGCGGCGGGCCACCTCGTCGTTGTCCGCGCCGGTCACGTCGACCCCGGCGGGCAGCCGGGGCAGCACGGCGATCTCCGCCGCCGCCTCGGCCGCCCGGTCGGCGGAGCGGGACCCGATCAGCACCTGCTGGCCGGCGCGGGCGAACCGGTAGGCCAGCCCCCGCCCCTGGTCGCCGGTGCCACCGATGATGCCGACGGTCAGCCCGGACACGTCGGGAAGGGTGCTCGCGTCGTATGCCATGGCGTCATCCTCGCAAACCGCCCGCACGGTCAGCGGCACAAGGCGCTGTGACGCTGCCCGCCCCGCCGGGGCGGTCGGGCAGGGCGGGACCCGCCGGGGCCGGGTTCAGGCCCGCGCGAAGAGGACCTTGCGGCCGACCGGGTCGGCGGTGACCAGACGTACGGTGACCCGCTCCCCCAGTGGCAGCTCACCGGTGCAGCGGGCCCGTACCGGCGGATCGTCCAACGCCACCGTCCCGCCGGGCACCCGACCGGGCTTCGACTGACTGTTCGGCGGTGGGTCCACGTCCAGCACCGCCGCCGAGAACGTCTCCCCCACCCGGTGCTCCAGCAGCACCGCCTCGGCCAACTCGATCGCACCCCGGGTGGCGGTGCCCGCCGTCCGGTCGGTCGAGGCCATCACCTCCGGCAGCCGGGGCAGCGCCGTACGGGCCCACTCCGGCACCTCACGGCCCTCGTGCAGGGCCAGGCAGACCTCCGTGGCGTACCGGTCGGCCAGTCGACGCAGCGGGGCGGTGACATGGGCGTACGCGGCTGCCACCCCACCGTGCTCCGGTTGCTCGGGCAGCTCACCGTCGAACGCCGTGTACGCCGCACCGCGCATCAGCTCCGCCGCCTGGTCGACGAAGGCGGCGGCCCGGGGCTGCGAGGCGTCCAACCCGGCCAGCACCTCGCCCACCCGTACCCCGTCCGGCCAGTGCACGCCCAGCGGGGCCGCCGCCGCGCGCAGCCGGGCCACCGCCTCCGGTTTCGGTGCCGGCATGGTACGCAGCAACCCGATCCGGCCGGCGAGCATGATGTCCGCCGCCGCCATCCCGGTGAGCAGGGAGATCTGGGCGTTGTGGTCCTCCATCGGGCCGGGACCGCGCAGCACCAGCCGCCACCCGTCCCCGTCGGGCTCGACGTCCTGCTCGGGCAGGGGCAGGTTGATCGCGCCCCGGCGCAGGCCACGGGCGGTGAGCAGGGCACCGATCTCGGGCAGCAGGGCGATCGGATCGGGCAGCCGACCGGCGTCGGCAGCCACCTGGACGCCCGAATAGTCCAGTTTGGCGCGGCTGCGGACCAGGGCGCGTTCCAGCGCGACGGCGACGGTGGCCCCGTCGGCGTCGAGGTCGATGGTCCACAGCACCGCTGCCCGGTCGACGTCGGGCAGCAGGCTGGCCGCCCCCTCGCTGAGGGTGTGCGGGTGCAACGGCACGTTGCCGTCGGGCAGGTAGACGGTCTGCCCGCGCCGCCAGGTCTCCTCCTCCAGCGCCCCGCCCGGGCGTACGTGGGTGGCGACGTCGGCGATCGCGTACCGCACCCGGTAGCCGCCGGGTCGGGCGCTGAGGTGCATCGCCTGGTCCAGGTCGCGGGAGGCGGCCGGGTCGACCGTGACGAACGGGATGTCGGTACGGTCGGCCGCGGCGGGCGGCGGGGCGTCGGCCGCCTCGTCCGCCTCGCGCTGCGCAGCGGGCGGGAAGCTGTCGGGCAGTCCCAGCTCGCGGCGCAGCGCGCCGAAGTCGATGCGGGGCGCGAGCACACGTCGGATGACCACGGGTCAATCCTGGCAGCGTGCCGGGCGATCCGCTCTCCGGCAGGCGGGCGAGGCGTCCCCGTACGGTCAGCCGGTGGTCTTCCGGGCGCGGGAGCGGGCGCCGGCCGGGGCGGTCGGCCGCGCCGCCGCCGTACGCCCGGGGGCCTTGCGGGCGGTGACCTTCTTGGCGGGCGTCTTCGTGGCGGTCGCCTTCTTCGCCGCCGTCGCGCGGGTGGCCGTCGCGCCCGCCTTGCGGGCCGGGGCCTTCTTCGCGGTGGACTTCGACGCGGGTGCCGTCTTGGCGGTCGACTTCCGGGCCGGCGCCTTCCTGGCCGCGGCGGCCTTCTTCGCGGGCGTGGTCTTCGTCGCCGCAGCGGTCTTCGTCGCCACCGTGGTCTTCGTCGCCGCCGAGGTCTTCGTCGCCGCCGTGGTCCTCTTCGCCGCCGTCGCGGGCGTCGCCTTCCTGGCGGTCGTGCTCTTCGCGGGCGCGGCCTTCTTCGCGGCTGTCTTCTTCGCGGGCATGGCCTTCGCAGCCGTCGTCTTCGCAGCCGTGGCCCGCTTGGCGGTCGTGGTCTTCGCGGCCGTGGTCCGCTTGGCGGTCGCCTTCTTCGCGGGCGCGGTCTTCCGGGCCATGGTCCGGGCGGTCGCGGTGGTCTTCTTCGCCGCTGCCGCGGTCGTCCGTTTCGCCGCGGTGGTCTTCTTCGCCGCCGTGGTCCGGGCGGCGGCCGTGGTCTTCTTCGCCGCCCCGGCGGTCTTCCGGGCGGCGGCGGTGGTCGTGTCGGCGGCTTTCCTCGCCGGAGCCTTCTTCGCCGGGGCCGTCCTCGCGGTCGACTTAGCCGCGGCACTCCGGGAGGCCGGGGCCTTCTTCGCGGTCGACTTCGATGCGGGAGCCTTGCTGGCGGCGCTGCGGGTGGCCGGGGTCTTCTTCGCCGGGCCGGTCGCCGCCGTCCTGGCGGTGCCGGTGGACGGGGTCCGGCCCGCGCCGGCACCCGCCACGTTCGCCGTCGCCCGGCCGGCCGACGCCCTGCGGGCCGCGGTC
Organism: Micromonospora sp. NPDC049081; assembly: GCF_040648835.1. NCBI lineage: Bacteria > Bacillati > Actinomycetota > Actinomycetes > Micromonosporales > Micromonosporaceae > Micromonospora > Micromonospora sp. NPDC049081. Next base: position 944,951 of record NZ_JBEZEK010000001.1, read on the forward strand.
ATGGTGGTGGTGGAGCGGCGGGCCGCAGTGCTCCGGGTCGCGCCTGCGGTCCGCTCCGCCGCGGCGGTCTTCGTCGCGGCCGGGCGGGTGGTGGCCTTTGTTGCTTCGGCCATCTCGGTTCCCTCCTTGGGGACATGCTCCCGCGTGCCTCCTCACGGAGGCACGGAGTCCTCGACGCGGGCCGTCCCGCGCCGTTCAGTTGCCCTCCCCGGCCCAGCGGGCGTCTTCGGCTTCCCACGCCTCGTTGCGCTCCTGCACCTTCTGCAGGGCGTTCTCCGCGTCGGCAGCCGAGGGATACGGTCCGAGAACGTGCTTGGCAGGGCACACGTCGGCATCGGTCTCGACCCGGTGGTGTCGGGTGCACCAGTAGTAGTGCCCACCACTTCCGCTGTCGTTCATGAGATCACTGTGCACCGGGCGCAGCCCGACCGCCACCGGATCGCCGCAATTGGTCGCGACCACATCCACAGTAGACGTGCTCGGCGGCGCCGGAGGCGAAACCACGAAATTGGTCCTGACCTGCGCGGAGGCCGTCGCATGCGGCCCGGCGGCACCCCCGTCGGGCCGTGTTCGGCAGCGGCCGGGGCGGGCCCACCGACGGCGACGCCACCCCGCGTGGCCGGCGGTGGGCGGAACCGGCCGAGCCGAAAAGCCGGTGGTACGACTTCGACGACCCCCGGCAGAATCGAACCTCGTGATCATGACGGGGACGTGTCCGCACTGCGCGTCGGCGACGGTGTCGATACGGGGGCGACGCCCTGGTGCGCGGACTGCGAGTGGAACCTGGACACCTACGACCCGGGGCGTCGGACACCCGAGTTCGGCTGGGGACGGGTCGACCGACGTACCCACCGGATCGCCGCCCGGCTGAACCGTCGGCAGTACGCCGACCTCGTCGGCCGCCCGTTGGAGTCGACCGGACCGGACTGGCGCACTTCGTCAACGGCGACGTACGCCGCCTGCTGGTCACCCAGCCCGCGCTGACGATGCTCGGCGATGCCGCCGACCTGTTCCGGCCGTCCCCCGGCCGCCGCGCCGACGGGTTGCTGGAGATGGTCGGCGAGGCGGCGGGCCGGGCGATCTCGTGGGTGCTGTCCCGGCTGCTCTTCGGCATCCACCTGCTGCTGGTCTGGACGGCGTTGCGGGACAGCCAGCGGGCCGAGTACCTGGCCGACGAGCTGGCCGCCCGGGTGGCGGGCACCGACGGTGTGCGCGACCTGCTCGACGTCCTGCTCAGCGGGGACTCGGTGGCCCGGGTGGTGCGGCAGGCGGCCCGGACCGGCGGCGGGCCGGCGGTGTGGCGGTCGGGGGTGGCGTCGGCCCGGACGGCGGCGGTCGCGCGCATGCCGCTGGTCCGCCAACTGTCGGTCCGCGACGCGGCGTCGCTGTTCGCCTCGCACCCGCCGGCTGGGCTGCGCCACCGGATGCTCACCGCCCGCACCCCGCAGGAGCCGACGGTGACGCTGGACGACAGCCGGATGGAGCGTCTCGACGCGGAGTTGAGCCGGCACTTCGACCGGACGGCCCGGACCGTCGCCTGGACCGGCTGAGCCGTCGTCCGGGTGTCCACGGTCGGGACAGCCGCCTGGCCGTGGCGCGCGGTGGCCGATGGTTCGGGGACTTCCGGCCCTACCATCCGGACCTGGTACCTGGTATCAGCTCACCCCCGAGACGGACCATCCCTCACCCGGTCCCCTCGACGGGACCGCCGGCCGGCCCGGGTCGGCCGGACAGCCCCGATGCGGCAGCCCCGAGTGCGGCCGGACCGGGTTGTGTGCGAGCCTCGTCAGACCTCTTGCGGCGCTGCCACCGCCCGTCAACCGGGCGGGACGAGGACGACGATGTCAACGGCGCCGCCCTGTCGAACCGGGAGAACACCACCGTGGCTAGCCTGGACGTCGCCCTGAAGAATGCGATGAGTATCGATGGAGCGATCGGCGTGGCGCTCGTCGACTACAGCAGCGGGATGACCCTCGGCGTGGCCGGCGGCACCGGCGAGATCGATCTGACCGTCGCCGCCGCCGGCAACACCGACGTCGTCCGCGCCAAGATGCGCACCCTGGAGATGCTCAAGATCGAGGATGAGATCGAGGACATCCTCATCACGCTCGGCAGCCAGTACCACCTGATCCGGCCGTTGACCGGCCGCACCGGCAAGGGCCTGTTCCTCTATCTGATGGTGAGCAAGAGCCGGGCCAACCTGGCCATGGCCCGGCACCAGCTGCGCACGATCGAGGAGAGCCTGGAACTGTGAGCGCCGACAAGACCGAGACCGTCCTGCCCCGTCGTTCCGCGCGCGCCGGCAAACTACCGGCCGCCCGGCCGCTCCCCCCGTCGCTGGCCGGGGACCGCTCGTTGCCGTACCCGGCGATCAGTCGCGAGCTGGCGGAGCTGCGGCACCAGATCCCGGGGGTGCACGGCTGCGTGCTGGGCGGCGTCGACGGCCTGCTCATCACGCACAACCTGCAGACCGAGGTGGACCCCAACGACCTGGCCGCGCTCGCCGCGACCACCTTCGGCCTCGGCCGGCAGGTCGGCATGCGGCTCGACCAGGGAGACTTCCAACAGTCCACGGTACGCAACCAGAACGGCTACCTGAGCGTCTACGCCGTCAGCGAGCAGGCCCTGCTCGCCGTGGTCGGCACGGACGCGGTCAACGTGGCCCGGCTGCACCTGCACGCCCCGGGAGTGGCCGTCCGCCTCGCGGCGCTGCTGACCCGCGTACCGACGGACGCCTGAACCGGGACGGCGGGGGTCGCGGCGGAGCACGCCGCACCCCCGGCGGCCGGCCCCGAGCCCGACCGGCAGGCCCGGCCCACCCGGGCGCAGACATTCTTTACCGGGCGAATCCCGGCCACTGTCCACACTCCACCTCACCACCCGACCAGATATCCCGGATCTGGCTTTTCCGAAATAGCCAACACTGCCGGGAAATAATTATCGCCGATGGGCCGGGACGTGCAAATCAGCAACGATAATTGACCGCGAAAGTAACTACGTCGACACAAGTGTCTGATCAAGTCGACGGATGCCACTCTCGGTGCTCACGCCACCGACGCGGGCCACGCGTCGGCCATTCCTCTTACTGTCCGGACTGATCGCGCTGACCATTCCCCTGGTCGGCACCCCTGCCGAGGCGGAACGTGCCGCCGCCGCCGTCACCATGCCGACCTGCGCCTGGTCGTCGAAGTACGGGGCGACGAGCCTGAACGCCTACTGGCCGGACACCGCAGCAACCTACTGGTCGACCGTCTATCCGGTCACGCCAGGCCTGGAAATCACCATCTCGGGGGCTTTCCCCGACGCCAGATACGCGTCTTTCAACGTCTATGACGACAAGCCCACCTACTTTACGCGCAATGGTGTCAGCTCCAGCATGCCCGATTACCTGATCACGCCGGACGCGGGCAGCCAGAATCCGTGGCAGACCGCCGCCGCGCCGGGCGGCCGGTTCACCCTCACCATCACCCCCGACGTGGCGTTCGGGCAGACCAACCGCCTGCCCCTGGCCCGGGAGGACGCCCTGCCCGGCGCGAAGGCATCGGTGATCTTCCGGGTCTACCTGCCGGCCGGCGGGGACGCGACGGTCGTACTGCCCACCATGACCCTCACCCTCGACGGGGTGGCGCAGACCCTGCCACCCTGCCCGTCGGGAGGTGGTGGCCCCAGCACTCCCGCGACGGCGAGCGCCCGGGAGGCAGGACCGTCCGGCGCCGGCGGGCCCGGTGGCCCGCCGGGACCTCCCGGAGGTGGACCGGGCGGACCCGGTCATCCCGGCGGACCCGGCCCCGGCGGACCCGGTCATCCAGGAGGGCCTGGTCATCCCGGAGGGCCTGGTCATCCCGGAGGGCCCGGCGGTCCTCATGGGCCTGGTGGTCCTGGTGGTCCTCATGGGCCCGGCGGACCTGGTGGACCGGGCGGACCCGGCGGACCCGGTGGGCCTGGCGGGCCCGGCGGACCCGGCGGACCCGGTGGGCCTGGCGGGCCCGGCGGACCCGGCGGACCCGGTGGGCCTGGCGGGCCCGGCGGACCTGGCGGACCCGGTGGGCCTGGCGGGCCTGGCGGACCCGGTGGGCCTGGCGGACCCGGCGGGCCTGGCGGACCCGGCGGGCCTGGCGGACCCGGCGGGCCTGGCGGGCCGGGGCATCCGGAGGAGACCGGGCAGAAGCTCTTCACCCGGACATCCGAGGTGGAGAACCTCGCGCCGAACCCGGACAACGCGTATCTCGGCACCTGGGTCACCCCGCCGACGGCCGATCAGGTGGTGGTGATCCGAGGCCGGGCACCGCGGACGGTCTCCGGCAACCACCCGGGCGTCTGGCCGCGCCGGCACACCGACCTACGCTACTTCTCGATGTGCACCAACCTCGGTGGCCAGGTCAAGCCCGTCGTGATCAACCGGTTCACCGACGCACCGGCGAGCCTCGGCTGCCGCTACGACGACGACACCCGCCTCGACCGGCACGGCTACTACACCTACGTGCTCGGCCGGGAGCAGCAGCGGACGGCGATCGAGGCGGTGGACGACGCCACCTTCCTGCCGTTCTCCGTCTCCTATCCGGCGGCCCCGCACATGGTCCTGCTGCGCAACCTGATGCCGGTCGCCAATTTCCCGCACGCCACCCAGAACGTGCCGGTGGACAGCACGGCGGAGACCGCCGCGGCCGTCATGGGGCCGCACTACCCGCTGATGAAGGTGTGCGCGTTGACCGACCTCGCGGCCACCGGGCCGCACGCGTGCACGGCCTGAGCTGAGCGTCCGGGCGTCGGCGTCGGCACCTTCACCGGTGCCGACGCCGACGCCACTGTCGTTCCTGTCGTTCCTCCAGTCCGGACGACGAGCAGAGCCGACCGGATTCCGCCCCAGCCGCAACCTGTCCCGCCCGTCACGGGTGTATCCGGTAGAGCACCGCACACGTCCGGACTGGAGGAACAATGGCCCTGAAGAACCTGCGTGTTCTGGCACCCGTCGCCGTACTGGTAGCCCTGGCCGCCTGCGACCCCAGCTCACCCGACCCGGTGACGGGCTCCGGCACCACCCCGCCCGCAGTCGGCACCACCCCGCCCGGGGCCGGCACCACGGGAGCCACCGACGTCACCCCGTCCCCCGACAGTGCGTCGCCGACGCGCGGCGCGGTGTCCGCCGCACCGACGGCCACCAGGGCGGCCTGTCCGGTCAGCGCCGCCACCCTCCAGAAGGTGGCGGGGTTGGATGTCAAGACGCACCGGATCGACCCCGACCACATCAACTGCGCACGGCAGTGGGCGACCGCCGGGGTGATCGCCGTCGACCCGGGGCAACAGGGCGACGGGCTGCTGGTGTTCGCGCACTCGGCGGGCAGGTGGCAGAAGATCGGCGAGGGCAGTGGGCTGGAGTGCAGCCCGTACGGCATCCCGGAGGAGATCGGCGACCAGCTCGGCTGCCGCGACCACAGCTGACCCGCCCACCCTCGCGGCACGGCCGGCAGGACCGTATACAAAGTCGTGCAGTCAATAGCCGGCGTTGTCCGTCAATGCCATTGTGCGTTGTCTTCCAGCGCCAGTAACACCCCCACGAAACCCGACAGGAATCGTACGAGAACAAAGGCTTTCCATCAGCCGAGCCGATTGCTAGGGTGACAGGCAGTCGTACGACGATACACGGGGATCCTCAATGTGGAATCTCGGCCTCCGCCGAGTTCTTTACCGCAGGCGAGGAGAATAGTAAATGAAAAACTACATGACTGCCGGCATTCGCCGTCAACTCGGACGGGCCGCGGTGGTCGTCATGGTGGGTGCGGCCGGGCTGGTGGCAGCGACACCAGCGCACGCGTTCCCGAGCAACTGCGACGTCTGGACCATCTACGAGGACGGCGTGGGTATCGGCGGCGCGACCAAGTGCACGTCTGGCACCGGTACGCACCGGGTCGGCATCCACTGCTCGAACGGTCAGGACTACTACGGGGACTGGAAGAACACGGGAACGTCTTCGACCCGCGTTTCCCGTCGGGAGTGCCCCGCCGTGGGTGTCATCCTGAGCTACCGCTGGCTGGAAGCACAGAGCTGACCGACCGACCCCTCGGAATCTCTTTTCGGGTGAACAAAGCCCACGATCCCGTCGGGACGTAATGGTGTGGCATGCCTGAACCGGGCCGAATGCGGTTCAGGCATGCCGCACCACCGGCACCCTTAGGCCCAGCGATCGGGTGCGGTCACCACAAGGGACATCTCCGCGTCGAGTTGATCCCGTCCGCCTGGGGCAGACCCCACCGGCACCGCCGCCTACAGGGTCGCAAGAAGGCCCACCCAGAACCATGATCACGGCGCTGAGCTGGTGGGCGACGGACGAGTCGACCTGTACGCCGGATTCTGTGCGCGGCGCGTACCCCTTGCGGGGCCCGCACCGGCGGCGGCCATCCATCTCGGCCTACCGTCGCCGGCAGGCTCCTGCGGCCTACCCGCAGACATCGGGCGGGCAGCCCTCAAGCGTCTGCGCCGGGTCGTCAGCTTGCGGTGACGGCCCTTGCTTGGCCTTGCTCCGGGTGGGGTTTACCTAGCCACCCCGGTCACCCGGGGTGCTGGTGGGCTCTTACCCCACCGTTTCACCCTTACCGTCCCCGAGTGGGGTCGGCGGTCTGTTTTCTGTGGCACTGTCCCGCGGGTCGCCCCGGGTTGCCGTTAACAACCACCCTGCCCTGTGGAGTCCGGACGTTCCTCGGCGGCGGGCCGCAGCCCGCCGACGCGACCGCCCGGTCGACTCGTCCGTCGCGCCCCCATCCTAACGACGCAGCGGTCCGCGCCGATTCCACCCCACCCCGGCCGGCACCGCGCCGGAGGCGAAAATGGTACGCGGTTGATCCGGTGGAGGGGCTCTGATCAGGGCGTACTAGCCTCTGGGCCCCATGGACCTCTCCGATGCCGTACTGCTGATCATCGCCGGTCTCGCCGCGGGCACGGTGAACGCGGCGGCCGGTGGTGGTTCTCTGATCACCTTTCCGGCGATGATCGCGGTGGGCATTCCGCCGGTGGCGGCGAACGTCAGCAACTCGGTGTCGGTCTTCCCCGGTTATGCGGCGAGTGTGGCGGGCAGCCGGATGGATCTGCCGCACCGGCGGACGCTGTGGCCGTTGCTGCCGACGGCGGTGCTCGGCACGGGGGTCGGCTGTCTGCTCCTGCTGGCCACCCCGGCGCGGGCGTTCGACCTGGTGGTGCCGTTCCTGGTGCTCGGGGCCACAGCGGTGTTGGCGTTCCAGGGGCCGCTGCGTCGGCTGGTCGGTCACCCGGCCGAGTTGGGCCCGCGCCGTCGTACCCTCACGGTGCAGGCGATGGTCGCGGTCGGCACGGTGTACGGCGGCTATTTCGGCGCGGCGCTCGGGGTGATGTTGGTGGCCGGCCTGGCCCTGGTGCTCGATGCGACGCTGGCCCGGGTATCGGCGGTGAAGAACCTGCTGTCGGCCGTGGTGGGGTTGACCACGCTTGTGGTGTTCGCCCTGTTCGGGCCGGTCAACTGGGCGGCGGTCGCGGTGGTCGCGCCGGCCACGATGCTCGGCGGGTACGTGGGGGCGCGGGTGACCCGCCGCCTGCCACCGGTGGTGCTCCGGACGCTGATCGTCTGCTTCGGTACGGCGATCGGTCTCTACCTGCTCTGGCGGGCGCTGGGCTGAGCAGCCCCGGGGCCGTTCAGTAGGCCTCCCCGACGGGTTCGTGCTCGGCCTGCCGGGCGGCCCGGTTCCAGCGGGACCAGCGCAGTCGTTCGCCGTAGCCGGCGGCCATCAGGTGGGCGAAGGCCAGGTAGACGAGCAGGCCGACGGCGAGCACGCCGAAGCCGACCCAGAACGGCAGCGTCAGGCTGTGCTCGGCGAGTTTGCCGGCCAGGATCGGGGCGGGTGCTGCGGCACCCCAGCGGACCAGGTTGAACGCGCCGGTGGCGACCCGGCGGTCGGCGGAGCCGAGGCCGAGGGCCAGGTCGGTGAGGTTGGCGTTGGCCAGGCCCATGCACAGGCCGGCGACGACGAGCACCACCAGCGACTCGGCGGTGCCGGCCGAGGTGGCGAAGAGGACCATGCAGGCCAGCAGGCCCACGAGGGCCACCCCGACGGTCTGCACCGCGCCGATCCGGTGGGCGAGCCGGTGGCCGATGAGCAGGATGCCGGCGGCCAGGCCGAGGCCCCAGCCGGTGAAGGCGAGGCCGAGGGGGATGACGTCGAGGCCGAGGAAGAGCGGCGTGTAGCCGAGCACCACGAAGAAGACGAAGTTGTAGGCGGCGGTGACCACGCAGAGGATGAGGAACGCCGGCCGGCGGTAGGTGGCGAAGATCTGCCCCAGTCGTACGGGCGGCTGCCGGTTGGTCGGCTCGCGGAGCTTGCGGGCGGCGACCAGCAGGGCGAACACCATGAACATGCCGCAGACGAAGAACGGCAGTCGCCAGCTGATCTCGCCGAGTAGGCCGCCGATCAGCGGGCCGACGGCGAAGCCGAGGCCGAGTGCGGTCTCGAAGAGGCCGACCACCCATTCCCGGTCGTTGGCGAGGTTGACCAGGACCACCATGGCGGTGGCGAAGAACATCGCGTTGCCCAGCCCCCAGACGCCGCGCAGCACCGACAGTTGCACGATGTCGTTGCTGAACGAGGCGGCGATGGCGGCCAGCCCGACCACCGAGACGCCGGTGACGAGCACCGGTTTGAAGCCGAAGCGTCCGCTGGCCAGGGTCGCCGGGATCATCCCGACCGCCATCACCGCGATGTACGCCGTGAAGAGCAGCTCGACCTGCCAGGCGGTGACCCCGATCGCGGTGCCGATGGCGGGCAGGATGGGGTCCACCACGGCGATGCCGGCGATGGCGAGGAAGGCCACCAGCGTGGTGGCGTAGATGGCACTGCGGTGGGGCTCGGTACGCCGGTCCACTCCGCCTCCTGTCGGGCCGAAGCCACAGATAGCTGTATCATACAGTTAATTCTGTTGTATCATACAGCTATGAGCGACGACCAGGCGAAGCGAACGGAGTCGGACGAGGCCACCCTCGGCCGGATCGAGACCGAGGTCGCCCTGTTGATGCGGCTGGGCGAGGCCACCCGCCGGGCCACCGGCAGCGCCGAGCACCGGGTCCTCGACCGGGCGGCGTACGTGATCCTGCGCCACCTGGACGCCACCGGCCCGCAGAACGTCTCGGCGCTGGCCGCCCGGCTCAACCTCGACGGCTCCACGGTCACCCGCCAGGTGTCGGCGCTGCAACGCGACGGCCTGATCGCCCGCGCCCCCGACCCGGTCGACGGCCGGGGCACGGTGATCTCCCCCACCCCCGCTGGCCTGCACCGGATGGCCGCCGTCCGGGCCGCCCGGACCCGGCTCTACGGCGACATCCTGGCCGACTGGACCCCCACCGACCGGGACACCCTGGCCACCCTCCTGACCCGCCTCAACCAGGCCCTGGACACCCGCACCCGCCGCCCCTAACCCACCCCTCCCCACCCCACCCGTTACCTTTTTGATCGTCCCCAGCCGGGGACCCTCGGTCGCCCGGCCCGGTATGACTTTCTGCCCCTGTCGTTCGGATGATCCGGGGGGTGTTGTCGCCGGGTCGGGTGGCGTCGGCGGACCGCTGATAGGGACACGGCCACCCCGTGTTCGGGGTAGGTCTCTTCGTAACGTGGCTGCCGGCAGTCCGACGCCCTGACTGCGGCCGAGGCCACGATGCGATGCGTGGAGGCGGGTGTGGTGCACGACGGATACGGCGTCTACCTCGGCTTGGACGTCGGCAAAGGTGAGCATCACGCGGTCGGGCTGGCCCCGGACGGCAAGCGGCTGCACGACGCGGCGTTGCCGAACACCGAGGCCCGGCTGCGGGAGCTGTTCGACAAGTTGGCTCGTCATGGCCGGGTGCTGGTGGTGGTCGACCAGCCCGCCTCGATCGGCGCCCTGCCGGTGGCGGTCGCCCGGGCGTGCGGGCATCAGGTTGCATACCTGCCCGGCCTGGCGATGCGCCGAATCGCTGACCTGCATCCCGGCTCGGCGAAGACCGACGCCCGCGACGCCTACGTCATCGCCGATGCCGCCCGCACCCTGCCGCACACCCTGCGGCGGGTCGACGTCGGCGACGAGGCCCTAGCCGAACTGGAAGTCCTGGTCGGCTTCGACGACGACCTCGCCGGCGAGGCCACCCGCATCTCCAACCGGATCCGTGGGCTGCTCACCCAGATCCACCCCGCCCTGGAACGGGTCCTCGGCCCGAAAGCGCACCACAAGGCGGTCCTGGAGCTGCTGTCACGCTGCGGCGGCCCGGCCGGGCTCCGCAAAGCCGGCCGCCGCAAGCTGCTGTCGATCGCCGCCGTCCACGCCCCCCGGATGGGCGAACGCCTGGTCGAGCAGATCATGACCGCCCTCGACGAGCAGACCGTCACCGTCCCCGGCACCCAGGCGGCGGAGACGATCCTGCCCCGTCTCGCCGACAGCCTCCGCGACGTTCTGCGACAACGTGACCAGGTCGCGAAAGAGGTCGAGAGGATGCTTGATGCGCACCCTCTTGCCCCGGTCCTGACCTCGATGCCCGGCATCGGCGTCAGGACCGCCGCCCGGATCCTGCTCGAAGTCGGCGACGCCAGCAGCTTCGCCACCCCCGGCCACCTCGCCGCCTACGCCGGACTCGCCCCCGTCACCCGACGCTCCGGCACCAGCATCCGCGGCGAACACCCACCAAGGGGCGGCAACAAACACCTCAAACGCGCGTTCTTCCTCGCCGCGTTCGCGTCCCTAGCCGACCCGGTCAGCCGGGCCTACTACGACCGCAAAAGAGCCGAAGGCAAACGCCACAACGCCGCCCTCATCTGCCTCGCCCGACGCCGCTGCGACGTCCTATACGCCATGCTCCGCGACAAGATCCCCTACCAACCCCGCCCCACCAGCCCCGCCACCGCTTGACCAAACCCATAGGGACACCCCCCTCTCACCCCCTCCCACCCCCGCCCGACCGGGTTGATCAAGAGGTTTGCGTCAACTTGAAGATCGAACTTGACGCAAACCTCTTGATCACCAGCCCCAGCCGGCCGACCCCGGGCACGGCGACCGGGTCAGTCGCGTGATCAAGAGGTTTGCGTCAGTTCTTGGTCGGATGTTGACGTAAAGCTCTTGATCAACGGGGTCAGACGGGAGGCGGGAGGGGGGCGGGGAAGGGAGGAGGGCGGGGTTAGGCGATTGGTTCGCGGGCCGGGGCGGCGGGGCGGGTGGTGTCGGGGGTGACGCGGGGGTCGCCCTCGTCGGCGAAGTAGTCGTCGGGGGTGGTGCCGTCGGTGCCCTCGGCCACCTTCGCCGCCCGCAGCGCCAGCGTGACCAGCGCCCCCACCACCAGGTTCACCAGCACGGCCACGATGCCCACATAGATCGTCTTCTTGGTGTCGAAGCCGAAGTCGGACAGCGGGAACGCCGACCCGCCGAAGTGCGCGCGCTTCGACGCCGGGTTGGGGATCTGGTAGAGCATCCACATGCCCAACCCCATGCCGACCGCCCAGCCGGCGATCAGCGCGCCCCGGTGGAACCAGCGGGTGTAGAGGCCCAGCGCCACCGCCGGCAGCGTCTGCAGGATGATCACGCCGCCGATGAGCTGGAGGTCGATGGAGAACTGCGGGTCGAGGAAGACGATGCAGGCCACCGCGCCGACCTTGACCACCAGCGAGGCGATCTTCGAGACGTTCGCCTCCTGGGCCGGGCTGGCGTCCCGCTTCAGGTACTCCTTGTAGATGTTGCGGGTGAACAGGTTCGCCGCCGCGATCGACATGATCGCCGCCGGCACCAGCGCGCCGATGCCGATCGCCGCGTACGCCACCCCCGCGAACCAGTCCGGGAACTGCTGGTCGAACAGCACCGGCACCACCGTGTTGCTGTCGACGGTGTCCTCCTTCGCCCCGGGCAGCGGCTTCACCCCGGCCGCGATGGCCATGAAACCGAGCAGCGCGATCAGACCGAGCAGCAGGCTGTACGCCGGCAACGCCGACATGTTCCGCTTGATCACGTCCCGGTTCCGGCTGGCCAGCACGCCGGTGATGCTGTGCGGGTAGAGGAACAGCGCCAACGCCGAACCGAACGCCAGGGTGACGTACTGGAGCTGGTTGTTGGCGTTGAGCAGGATGCCGTCGTTCGGATTGGGTGAGGCGGCGAACTTCGCGTCCGCCGCGTCGAAGATCGAACCCCAACCCCCCAGCTTGTACGGCAGGTAGATCACCGCCACCAGGATGACGATGTAGATCAGGGTGTCCTTGACGAACGCGATCAGCGCCGGAGCACGCAGCCCCGACTGGTAGGTGTAGGCGGCCAGGATCGCGAAGGCGATGATGATCGGCAGGTGCCGCGCCACCGCGCTGTCCCCGGTGACCCCCATCGTCTTGAGCACCGCCTCGATGCCCACCAACTGCAACGCGATGTACGGCATGGTCGCGACGATGCCGGTGATCGCGATCAGCAGCGCCAGCACCGGCGAGTCGAACCGGCGGCGGACGAAGTCGGCCGGCGTGACGAAGCCGTGCCGGTGCGACACCGACCAGAGCCGGCAGAGCACCAGGAACACCAGCGGGTAGATGACGATCGTGTACGGCACGGCGAAGAACCCGGCCGCGCCCGCACCGAACATCAGCGCCGGCACCGCCACGAAGGTGTACGCCGTGTAGAGGTCACCGCCGACCAGGAACCAGGTGATCCAGCCGCCGAAGCTGCGCCCGCCCAGCCCCCACTCGTCGAGGTGGGCCATGTCCTTCGGCGCCCGCCACCGGGCCGCCACGAAACCCATGCCGCTGACCAGCAGGAACAGCACCGAGAAGACGATGATCTCGGTCAAGTGATCACGCCACATCAGCGGGTTCCCCGCTTCTTGGTCATCTGGTAGACCAGCGTGGTGGTGGCCACGCCGAGCAGGATCCAGACCAGTTGCAGCCAGTAGAAGCGCGGAAAGCCGAACAACCGGGGCGAGTCCGCATTGAAGAACATCGGGATCAGCGGTACCACGATCGGGATGAAGAGCAACCAGTTCCAGGGGCTGTGGTCCTTCGCCCTGGACGACGCCGCACGCGGCGTCTCCGGTTCGGCAGCGGTCATCTGACCCACCTCCGGTAGTCGTGCCGGCCAGTAACGGCCGGACGCTACGACCCGGTGAACCCGATCACGTTCAATCGGCGCGCGACGATGCGCTCAACGGCCGCCCGGCTGCGCCGAACGGTGCGACGCACGGACAGACACATCGACCCGCGACGAACGATGCGGCGGTTCACGACGAACCGGGAAACGACGAACCGGCCCGGGACGTCCCGGGCCGGCCGGCGGACTATCCGTGATCAGCGGGTCGGGAGGTGGGCGGTGTCGTTGACGGAGCGGACCGCGACGCCCCCGTCGGGCCACATGTCGAGCACCGAGATGCCGGCCGCGTCCAGGTAGAGCCGGTGCAGGATGGCGTCGCCGGCCGCGAGGGCGTCGCGCAACGCCAGCTTGATCGGCGAGACGTGCGAGACGACCACCACGGTCTCCCCGGGGTACGCCTCCCGCAGCGCCACCATCGCCCGGTCGACCCGCTGCCCGACCTCGGTGAACGACTCACCGCCCGGCGGGGCGACCCGGGTGGAGGCGAGCCAGGCGTCCAGTTCGCCCGGCCACCGGTCGCGTACCTCGGCGAAGGTGTGGCCGTCCCAGTCGCCGAAGTCGCACTCGACCCAGTCGTCCTGCCGACGGACCGGCAGACCGCCGAGCGCCCCGGCGATCGCCTCGGCGGTGGCCGTACACCGGGACAGCGGGGAGCTGAGCACGGCCGCGACGGACGGGACCAGCGCGGCCACCCGGGTGGCGGTGGCCCGCGCCTGGGCCTGGCCGGACTCGGACAGCGGCACGTCGGCGCGGCCGGCGTAGCGGTGCTGCACGGTCCACTCGGTCTCCCCGTGCCGGACCAGGATCAGCCGGGTGGCGGTGAAGCTCGGCCTCGGCTCCCAGGAAGCCTTGGCGGTCGCCGGGTCGGTCCCGGCGCTGCGGGTGGCGGCACGGGCGGCCACCTCGCGGGCCTGCGCCCGGCCCGGCGAGTCGACGCCCGCCACCGACCGGGACGGCTCGTCACCGGGAGACCGGGACGCCCCGCCGCCGGCCGGTACGGCCGCCGCGCGGGACGGTTTGCCGGCGGCGGCGTCCATCGCCGCGTTCGCCAGGGCGTCGGCGTGCCGGTTGCGTTCCCGGGGGATCCAACTGAACCGGACGCTGTCGAAGCGGTCCACCAGGGCGGCGGCCCGCGCGGCGAGCGGACGCAGCCCGGGGTGCTTGATCTGCCACCGGCCGCACATCTGCTCGACGACCAGCTTGGAGTCCATCCGGGCGTCGACCTCGACCGCGCCCAGCTCGGCGGCGGCCTCCAGCCCGGCGATCAGCCCCCGGTACTCGGCGACGTTGTTGGTGGCCGTCCCGATCGCCTCGGCGCGTTCGGCCAGCACCTCCCCGGAGGCCGGGTCCCGGACCACGGCACCGAAACCGGCCGGCCCGGGGTTGCCCCGCGACCCGCCGTCGGCCTCGATGACGACCGCGCGTACCGCCACCGGGCTACAGCCCCGACTCGTTGGTACGCACCATGATCCGCCGGCAGTCCTCGCAGCGGACCACCTCGTCCGGGGCCGAACTGCGGATCCGGGCCAGGTCCGCGCCGGACAGCTCCAGCCGGCAGCCACCGCAGCGGCCCGCGGTGAGCAGCGCCGCACCGAGGCCGGTGTCCGCGCGGATCTTGTCGTAGAGGGTGACCAGGTCGGCGGGGAGGTCCGCGGCGAGCGGCTTACGCGCGCCCTGCTTGAACTCCTCCTCCTTGGCGATGGCGGCGAGGCTCTCGTCGCGGCGCTGCTCGGCGGCGGCCCGCCGGTCCCGGGTCTCGGCGAGCCGGGACTCGATCCCGTCGAGGGTGGCCTGCGCCGTCTCCCGCTGCTCCATCAGCTCCAACTCGGCGTCCTCCAGGTCACCCTGGCGGCGGTTGAGGGAGACCAGCTCGTGCTGGAGCGCCTCCAGCTCGCGGGCCGGCCCGCTGCCGCTGGCCAACCGGGACTCGTCCTTGCTCTTGCGGGCCCGGACCTGGTCGATGTCCTTCTCCAACCGGGCGATGTCGCGGTCCAGGTCGTCGACGGCGACCTGGGCGCGGACCCGCTCGTCCTCCAGCGCGGACAGCTCCCGGGCCAGGCCCTCCAGCTCGGCCCGTTCGGGCAGCGACCGGCGGCGGTGGGCGAGCTGGGCGAGGGTGGTGTCGATCGCCTGGAGATCGAGCAGGCGGCGCTGGACCTGGGGTTCAGCCTTCACGGTCGGGGCTCCTTGTCGTCCATCGCGGGTGCGGCGGCGTGCACGGTCCACGGGTCGGTGTCCAGATCGGACACCACGGTCTCGACGCCGAAGTCGGCCCGCAGGTGGGCGGCCACGTCGTCCAGCCAGGGTCGTTCGGTCGCCCAGTGCGCGGCCTCCAACAGGGCGGGCCCACCGGCGGCGAGGTGCTCACCGGAGGGGTGGTGCCGCAGGTCGGAGCTGAGGAACGCGTCCACCCCGGCGGCGGACGCGGCAGCCAGGAAACCTTCGCCCGAGCCACCGCTGACCGCGAGGGTACGCACGATACGCCCGGGATCGCCTCCGGCGCGAACCCCCCAGACCGTGGCGGGCAGGACGGCGGCGGCGTGCCGGGTCAGCTCGGCCAGCGTCAGCGGGGCGGGCAGCTCGCCGATGCGGCCGATGCCCCGACCACCACCGGCGGACGGGGCACCGGGGGCGGACGGCGCGAGGGGACGCAGGCCGGTCAGCCCGAACCGGGCGGCCAGCGCGTCGGAGACGCCCGGCGCGGCGATGTCGGCGTTGGTGTGCGCCACGTAGAGGGCCACCCCGGCGCGGATCAGGTCGTGCACGATCCGCCCCTTCCAGGTGGTCGGGGCGACCGAGGACACACCACGCAGCAGCAACGGATGGTGCGCGACGATCAGGTCGGCCCCGGCGGCGAGGGCCTCGGCGACGGTCTCGGGAACGACGTCCACCGTGCCGTAGACCCGGCGGACCGGGTCGGTGGGCTCACCGAGCACCAGACCGACCCGGTCCCACTCCTCGGCCCAGGCCGGCGGGTAACGGCGGTCCAGCGCGGCGACGACATCGGCGACGGACGGCGGGGACGCGGTTGTGCTCACGGCCGGTCAGCTTACCGGCGCGCACTGGCGGCCACGCCCACGCCCGTCCGGCGGGTCAGGCGGCCGAGGCGGCCCGGGACCGGTCGGGCAGGGCCGCCACCGCCGCCTCCCACGGGAAGGTGTGCAGGTGCCGTTCTCCCGTACCGGGTGGGTGCAGCGGGTAGACGTGGTCGCCGAAGAGCACCGTGGCACCCCACTCGCCCAGCCGTTGCAGACCGGCCCGGAACGCCGGGTGCGCGGCCATCGCCGCGTTGGTGAACGGCACCACCACCACCGGCACCCCCCGGCCCTGCCCCTCGACCAGCAGGCCCAGCGCCAGGGTGTCGGTGATCCCGGCCGCCCACTTGTTGACCGTGTTGACGGTCGCCGGGCAGACGACCATCGCGTCCGCCGGGGGCAGCAGATCCGGGTCGCCCGGGTTCTTGTAATGGGTACGCACCGGGTGCCCGGTCTGCCGGGCCAGCTCGGCCCGGTCCACGAACTTGGCCCCGTCGGGGGTGGTGACGACGCAGACCTCCCAGCCGTCGTCCTGGGCGAGGCCGACGAGTCGATCGAGGTGACGGGCCAGCGGCGAACCGCAGGCGATGACGTAGAGCACGCCGCGGTGCTCACTGCTCTGGTGGGGGCTGCCGCTCATCCGGCCGCCGCCGTGTTCATACTCCGACTCCCATCTGCTCAGCCAACTCCGCTATCGGCGCGGGCAACGCACCCCGTGTGCGACGCAGCACGTCGGACATCACTTCGTGGGCGATGGGTCGGCAGCGGATCTCGGACGGGGCGAGCCGGTCGCCGCGCAGCAGCATCTCCCCCGCCTTGGCGACGTCACCGAGCTGGGCGTAGCCCCGGGCGATGTCGAGCAGGTGGTGGGCCCGGCGTTCGGGCAGCAGCCCGTTGAAGCTCGGCTCGGGGATGCGCTGGTGGATCTCCACGGCCCGCCCGCCGTCGCCCAGCTCCACGGCGGCGGCGGCCCGGTGCAGCTCCAGGTTGGTCGGGCCGAACGAGGTCCAGTAGTGGTTCTGGTCGCCGCCGAGCATCAGGGCCGCCTCGTGGGCCCCGTGCAGCAGGTCCTCGACCGTGTCCGAGTCGCCGAACCGGGCCGCCGCCATCGCGCCCTGCAACAGCAGCATGCCGTAGACGGAGAGCCGGTCCGGCGCGCTGTCGTTCATGCCGCCGGGGGCGAGCCGGTTGGCGATGCTGACGTTCAGCTCCAGGGCGGGCCGGGCCCGGCCCATCGCCACCAGCGCGTTGCAGACCCGGGCGGTGGCGACACCGGCCAGCAACTGGTCGTCGGCCCGCTGGGCGACCGCCATCGACCGGTCGGCGGCCAACCAGGCCAGCTCGCACTCGCCCAGCTTGCGCAGCACCGAGGAGGCGATCTGGTAGACCTGCCCGAGCAGGTGGGCGGCTTCCTTGCCCTGCTCCCCGCCGTAGCCGGCGTCGGCCGCCTGGGCCTCCCGCAGCAGCTTCGGCAGCGCCCGGGTGAGCATCCCGTAGCGGCCGTACTGGTAGGTGAGCCAGGCGTGCGTGACGGCCTTGCGCATGTCGGACAGCGGCGGCGGGTACGCCACGGCGTCGAAGTAGACGGTCATCGAGGCGTACTGCTCCAGGGCGGCCCGGATCTCCTGTACCTCGACCTGGTCGATGCAGCTGAACGCGTCGCTGCGCCGTTCCGGGTCCTTGCCGAGCAGCAGCTGCACGTCGATCCGGAGGATCACGGCGATCTCGTAGAGCACGGAGAACTTGTCCAGCCGGCGGACCCCGCGCTCGACCTTGTCGACCCAGCTCTTGGACTTGCCGAGTCGGTCGGCGAAGACCTGCTGGGACATTTTGCGCCGCCCGCGCCAGTAGGCCACCCGCCGCCCTATCGGAAGCTCGTCCATCTTCTCCCGTTCCTCCCCCTCGTGGGTCGTCCGACCGGGCTCCGGACGACCCGCACTGGGCGCCTCCGATCCGTCCGTCCCAGGTATTCGCTGGTCGCACAGGGTGTACGTCGTTCGTACACCTGCTTTTCGTACCTTCGTGCAAGTTGCATGAGCCGTTCGTCAGGTCAACGATCCCGGATCACGACAGTGACGGCGCTCGACGTGAGGGGTGGCGGGTGACCGGTCGAGGCCAGAGGAGAGCACGGGACATGTGGGGGAACGTCGGGCCACGGGTCGCCCAGCTGTCGCCGATCGAACGGGTCCGGCTGCGCCGGATCGCCGTGCGGTACGCGGTGCACGGCTGGGAGGTGACCCCCGGCGCCTGTCTGGCGCGCAGCCGCTTCGTGTGCGGCCGGGCCGGCTGTCCCACCGTCGGCTGCCACCCCGCGCTGGAGAACTGGGAGCGGGGGGCGAGCACCGACCCGGCCCGGGTGGCCACCTGGTGGCGCAGCCGCCCGCACGGGGTGCTGCTGCCCACCGGTCGGGCGTTCGACGTGCTGGAGGTGTCGGCGCACCTGGGCCGCCGGCTGCTCGACGCCGTGCCCGGCCACCCCGCCGGCCCCGGGGCCCGGGGCCCGGTGGTGGTGACCCCGACCGGCCGGTGGATGTTCCTGGTCCGCCCGGGTGACCCGCTGCGCCCCGAGCTGGAACACTGCTTCCACGTGGTCCGGCACGGCACCGGCTCGTGGATCCCCGCGCCCCCCACCAGGCTGCCCGAGGGCCCGGTGCGCTGGGCGGTCGCCCCCGAGCAGGCCCGCTGGCAGCTGCCCGACTCGTACCTGTTGCAGAACACCCTGATCGGGGCGTTGCGGGCCGACGGGGTGACGCTGACCCCGGAGCTGCTGCCCGGCCAGCTCCCGCTGCCCCGCCGCGGCCACTGACCGCCGGGGCGCGGCGGGACGGGCGTCGGCGGGGTCGGGTTCCCGCCAACGTCCCCGCCGACGCCGGACTCGTTGCACACCACGACGGCGCGCACGCGCCACCGGAGCGGGGGTAGGACATGGCCAGGGACGACGAGATGCGGCACACCGGCGGCACCGAACCACCCCACCGGCGACGGCCCCGACACTGGTCGGACACCCGGCCCGCCGGTTCCCGACCCGGCCGCCCCCGGCCGACCGGCTCCCGCCCGGCCGGCACCCACCGCACGGCCCGGTGAACGCCCGCACCGGGCACGCTCGGGCGAACGCCCACACCGTGCCCGGCCGGGTGAAAACCCGCACCCCACACGGCCCGGTGAACGCCCGCCCCCCACGCGGCCCGGAGCACCCCGGACTGCGGGCCGCCGGCCTGTGCGTCGGCGCGCGTCGTCCACCGACCTGGTGACACTCGGCACGGGCGGTCAGTCGGCCAGCGGCAGGGCGGTGGAGCGCAGCAGCCGACCGTCGTCGGTGACCACCGCGTGCAGGTGGCCGGGCAGCCGGTCGAGCCAGCCGATCCCGGCCACGCCCATCGCCACCGCCGCCGTGGCGTACGCGTCGGCGACGCCCAGGTCCGGGCCGACCACGGTGACCGAGCGCAACCCCCGGGCCGGGCCGCCCCGCCGGGGATCGACGACGTGGTGGCCCCGCTCGTAGACGCCCGAGGTGGCGACCGCCAGATCGGTGCCGGTGAGCACCAGGCAGGTGGCGTACGCGTCCCAGGGGTGCCGGACGCCGATCCGCCACGGCTGCCCGGACGACGAGTGCCCGCGTACCCGGACGTCACCGCCGGCGTTGAGGCAGTGGTCGACCGCCCCGGCGGCCACCAGCCGGTCCGAGGCGACCTGCGCCGCCCAGCCCTTCACGTAACCGGAGGGGTCCAGCCGCCCGGTGGCGTACGCGTCGAAGAAGCCGTCGGTGTCGCCCCACAGGTCGGCGCAGCGGGCCAGCACCGCCCGCAGGTCCGCCGACGCCCCGGACAGCGGCAACTCCCCCCGGTCGACGCGGCACACCTCGCTGTCCTCGGCGTAGGTGGTGAACCGGGTGTCGACCTCGCGCAGCCAGTGGAACGTGTCGTCGGCCAACTCGCGCAGGGTGGCGGCGGGCAGGTCGTCGGCGAGGTCCAGGCTGATCGCCGTACCCATCACCTGCTCGACCCGGCGCAGGCCGGGCCGGGTCACCGGCGCGGTCATCAGCGCACCTGGTCGAGGGCGGCCTGCAACGACTGCCGGTAACCGTTGCTGGTGGCGGTCGCCTGGGAGACGGTGTCCAGGTTGGCGTCCTGCTGGCGTACCACCGTGCCGGAGGTGCCGCTGTAGGTGTCGTCGACCCGGTTGCTGCGCAGGTCGGACTGGCCGCCCTGGGGCAGTTCCAGGGCCACCGCGTTGACGATCTTCGTGCCGGTGACGGTGATCTGCACCTGCACGTTGCCGAACTCCGTGACGACCACCGGCCCGGTGACCTTGCGGGTGGTCGACTTCGGCGCGGCGGCGCTGGTCCTCGGGGCGGCCGGGGCGCTGCGTGGGCCGGCTCCGGTGCCGGTCCGGCCCGCCCCCGGGGTGCGGGCCGCGGTGGTGCCGGGTCGGCCGGTCGGTCGGGGTTTCGCGGCGGCCCGCTCCGGAGCCGCGCCGGGGGTGGCCGCGGTGGTGCCGCCCGGCGCACCGGCCGGCAGGTCCTGGGCGACCTGGCGGGCGTCCGGTGCACCCTTGAGCACCACCAGGGCGGTGGTGCCGGCGGCCAGCCCGGTGATCGCGAGCAGCGCGCGACGCATGTCAGGTGCCTTCCTACAGCTCGAACGGGGCGAGGTGGATCTGCCGGCGGGGCACACCGGCCTGGCGGAGCACCCGCATCGACGACTCGACCAGCCCCTCCGGCCCGCACAGGTACACGTCGCGGCGGATCAGGTCGGGCACCAGCCGGCGCAGCCCGTCCGGGCTCATCACCTGGCGGGGGCCGGGGTCGTCCCGGGAGCCGATGACATACCAGACCGACGTCTGCCGGGCCTGGGCCAACCAGTCCAGCTCGTGGTGCAGCAGCACGTCGGCCGGGGTGCGGGCCCGGTAGATCAGGGCCGCGCCGGGTGGCAACTCCTCCAGCATCGCCCGCAGCGGTCCGATGCCGCTGCCACCGGCGATCAGCAGGGCCCGGTCCCGGGTCCGGTGCGCGGCGGTGAACGTGCCGGACGGGCCCTCCACCCAGACCCGGGTGCCGGGGTCGAGGTCGCGCAGGTCGGCGGTGTGCCCGCCGACCACCTTGACGGTCAGCCGCAGCCAGCGGCCGTTCGCGGCGGCGGAGAGCGAGAACGGGTGTGACTGCCACCAGCAGCCCCGGGTCAGGAACCGCCAGCGCAGGTACTGCCCGCCGAGCAGGTCGAGCTGCTGGAGCCGACGACCGGTCAGATAGAGCGACACCGTGTCGGGGCTCTCCGCCACCACGTCGGCGACCCGCAGCCGGTGCCGCAGGTTGAGCAGCAGCGGCGCGACCAGCCGGCCCCACACCAGGGCGGCGGCGACCAGCAGGTAGCCGGCGATCCAGCCGGTGCGTACCGGGCCGGGTGGGAAGAGCTGCGCACCGTTGCTGAACTGGTGGCCGAAACCGAGCAGCAGCGCCAGGTAGCTGGTCAGGTGCAGGTGGTACCAGAGTTCGTAGGGCACCGCCCGGCGGACCGCCCGGATGCCGGTGCAGCCGACCAGCACCAGGATGCCGGCCGCGACGAACGCGGACACCATGTCGTCGAAGTCACGCAGCAGCACCCCCACCTGGGCGGTGACCGGGTTGCCCTGGGTGCGCGCGTAGCCGACCACCAGCAGCGACAGGTGGGCCAGCACCGCCACCAGCAGCGTCGCGCCCAGGTCCCGGTGCACCCGGGACAGCCGCTCGCCGCCGACCCCGCGTTCCAGCACCCCGAGCCGGCTCATCATCAGCACCTGCACCAGCAGCAGGTAGCCGGCGACCAGGCCGGTGACCCGACCGGCGGCGGTGAGCACGTCGGCGGTGCCGGCCAGCGAACCGGCCGGGGTGTCGAGCCACCACGGCAGCACCGCGGCCACCAGGCCCACCCAGAACAGCCCGGACACCACCCGCCGACCGGCCGACCCCCGTCGTGGCAGGGCGGGCGGCGGGCGTACGGACGCAGCCGACCGGCCGCCGGACCGGGACGGGTCCCCGGTGCGACGGCCGGCGGCGTGCATGTCCTGATAGGTCACGCGTAGAGCTTCATCGGGGTGTACTTCTTCCTCGGGAAGATCTTGTCGACCTGGGCGGTGGTCAGCCCGAACCGGCCCTGCGCCACCGCACCGTAGACGTCGAACATGTTGTTGTACTCAGGTACGTCTCCCGAGTCCAGATCGCTCAATCCGTCCCACCTGCCGAGCAGCGAGCCGGCGAGCCGACGCCCGGACAGGATGGTGACCACCCCGCCGTGGCCGTGGTCGGTGCCGCCGCCGTTGGAGGCGACCCGACGGCCGAACTCGCTGGACACCATGATCGTGACGTCGGCGGCCCGGTCGCCCAGGTCGGTGAAGAACGCCGCCATCGCGCCGGCCAGTTCGCCGAGCCGACGGTGCAGCTGACCGCCGGGGCGGGTGCCCTGGTTCTCGTGGGTGTCGTAGCCGCCCATCCCGACCGTGGCGACCCGGACGTTCGACCCGCCCTTGATCAGCTGGGCGAGCTGCTGGAAGGCGTACCCGACGCCCTGGTAGGTCACGCCCTCCGCCGGCTGGTACGGCTTCGCGGCGAGCTGCTGGGCGGTCGCCAACGCGCCCATCCCCTCGATCACCGCCTCCTCGACGGGGTGGTTGATCCCGGTGAACAGGCCCCGGATCGCCTTCTCGGTGGCCGCCCGGTAGCGGTCGTCGCCGTTGAGCCGCAGCGAGCCGACGCTGTTGAGCGACAACGCGCCGTTCGTGCCGACCAGTGAACGGGGCAGCGTGCTGCCGATGCCGACGCTGCGGAACGCGGTGCCCTTGCCGAGGGCGTCGACGAGGCTGTCCAGCCAGCCCCGGCCGCCGGTCTCGCTGGGCAGACCGCCCAGGTTGCAGGCGTCGGCGGCCTGGAAGTGGCTGCGCGACAACCGCTCGTCGGAGACCGCCGGGACGAACCCGAGCTGACCGGCCTTCAGCCACTTCTCCAGCGGGGCGAACGCGCTGGTCAGCTTGAACCCTCGGCCCAGGGCCAGCGAGTCCCCGCCGAGCAGCAGGTCGGGGCGGGCCCTGGCGAGCACCGGGTCGTCGGCGGGGGCGACCAGGCTCAGCCCGTCCAGCCCGCCGTAGAGGAAGACGTGGATCAGGGTGCCGGTCCTCGTCGCCGCGAACGACGCGGAGGTGGTGACGAACTGGGCGGTGGCCAGCGTGGTGGCGGTGGCGGCGGCCCCGGCGACGAACGTCCGCCGGGTCACCCCGCGCCCGTCCTGCTGGGCCTCCTCCAGGTCCTCCAGCCGACGGTAGCGGTCGGCCTCGGCGGCGTTCTCGGCGGCGACCAGGTCGGCCTCGGCGCGCAGCAGCGCCTCGGTCGGGTCGTCGGCGAGGCGGCGCAGGTCGGGGCACTCGGGGTGCAGGGGGAACGCGGGCACGGTCTTCTCCCTCGGGTGCGTCACCGGCTTGTCCATCGTCTGCCTCACCGCAGGTGGTGCTGGGGGGACGCGAGGATCGCCCGCGCGACGGCGGCGATCGCCCCGTCGAACGTGGCGTCGACCCGTGCGGTGGCGGACACCCCGGCCACCCCGAGGATCAGGGTGCGCTCCCGCGCCGACAGCTTCTGGTGCACCAGCCGCAGGGCCAACGCGTCCACGTACGCCCCGGCGGTCGGCGGCGGCTTCGCCACCAGCTTCTCCGGCCGGGTGTACGTGAACTGGGTACGACGGCCGGCGATCAGCTCCGCCGCCTCGTTCCAGCCGTTGACCATCGTGCCGGCCGACGTCCAGGCGACGTAGACGTCCGGGTAGCCGTCGGGGGTGGGTTGGCCCATCGGGTACTGGCCCAGCTCGCGCAGCTTGTCGTGGATCTGGCGCAGCCCCTGGGCGAAGGCGGTGCGTTTGCTGTCGCCCTGCCGGAAGCCCGGCCCGGCCTGCGGCCCGACGCCCAGCGTCCGGTACGTGGCGACCAGGTACTCCATCGGCCGGCGGACCTTCTGGCCGACCGCCGCCCAGAACTCCGACGAGCTGAACAGCGACATCAGCAGCGGCTTCACCGAGCCCCTGTTGACCGTGTAGATGTTGGCGAGCCGGTCCACCAGGGACTTCGGCGGGGTGTCCGAGACGAACCGGGTGGCCAGGCTGCGGGCCACGTACCTGGCGGTCGACGGGTGCAGCGCGATGTACGTGATATAGGCGTCGATGACCTGGTCGGCCTTCTTCGGGTCGGTCGAGTCGTTGGGGTGGCTGAAGCCGAGGATCTTCACCTTGCCCCGGTAGTGCCGCTCGGGACGGAAGACGTACCGCCCGTCGTCGACGCCCCGGCCGGTCTGCAGCAGGGCGGCCTGCCGGACGTCCTTCTCGGTGTAGCCGCCGTCGACCCCCACCGAGTACAGCTCCAGGTTCTCCCGGGCCAGGTTCTCGTTGACCGCGTCGGCCCGGGAGTCGTTCTGGTTGAGATAGAGCAGCAACGCCGGGTGCCTGTTCGCCGCCACCAGCATGTCCGGGTAGCTGCCCATGGCGTGTTTGCGGACCACGTCCCGGTCGAACGAGTTCCGGTACGCCTCACCGCCGTCGAAGTCCGCCGCGACGTGCAGGAAGTCGTTCCAGAAGTCGACCATCACCTCGTACAGCTGCCGTTCCGACCAGATCTGCCGGGCCAGCGTCCCGTCGACCATCTCCCGCTCCGGCTGCGCGCCCCGCGCGTTGAGCTGTTCCCGCTGGTCGCGTAGCTGCTGGCTGGTCAGTTTGAGGGTGGGCAGCTCGGCGAGCTTCAGCTCGGCGGCGCTCGGCGCGATCTTCTCCGGGTCGAGCTGCTGGCGTACCCAGGCGTCGATGCCCATCCGCCTGATGTCGGCGAGCACCTTCGGGGTGGCCCCGAAGGTGGCCCGGCCGGCCAGGTGCCGGACGGGATCCTTGGCCAGCACGGTCCGCACCGTCACCGGGGTCCGCGCCGCCGCGTCGGCCGGGCCGGAGAAGGTACGCCCCCCGCTGGGCGAGTTCTTCTTCAGCGCCGCACCGGCCCGGGAGCCCATGTAGCTCTCGTTCTGCTCGGTGTAGGTGCGTACCGTGCTGGGCTGCTGGCCGCTCGGGCGGGCCGGGGTGCCGTCGGTGGCGGTGACGCCGGTGGCGTCCCCGGCGGCGTCGTCGCCGAACAGACCACGCACCTGAGGGCTCATCGCCAGCGCCGCGCCGCCCGCCACCACGGCGGCGGTGCCGCCCAGCGCGACCAGTGCGCGCCGCCGGCCGACCCGGTCGCGGTCGCGGTCGTCGCCGTCGCCGTCGTCGTCGTCGTCGTCGTCCAGGTGCGGTAGTCCGGTGCCGGCCGGCTGGTGGAAAGCCTGCCGACCCAACCCCTCGGGCCCCACCCACTGTGGTCCCCGGGACACCGGCGGGGGTCCGGCGGTCGGCTCGCCGTAGGGTGCGCCGGAACGACTCTCGTCGGTGGCGTGCGGTCGGCGGGGTGGCACCTTCTGGTCGGCCATGTACCGGTCCCGTTTTCTTTCGATGCGTCGTACCACTGCGGCCTGGGGCGGGCAGGGGTGCGGCGGCGGCTGCCGGAGGAGTCGTTGCGGGGAAGGTAGCCAAGGGGTGCGGCGCCTTCAAGGCGGGTCGCGGCGGCCCCGGCGGGCACTTAAGCCGCAGCTCAGCACCCCGGTTAGCCGGGCTGCCACACCCCGGTCGGCCGGCGGCGTCCCCAGCAGGGACGACGTGTCCGTCGGCAGCCCGGCCGTCACGACGCAGCGGTACGCGTCACCGCGTCCGACGTTCACCGGCACAGCGAAACTTAAGCCACCGGTAAGCCTGGGCGAAGAGTCACCGAACGCCCCCGCAGCCCGGTTTCACCCGGCCCACCCACCCGCACGCCGGGCCGGGGCCACCCGCAGCCTCGCCGCGCCCGTCCGCCAGCCGGGCCGGGCCCGGTGTCGTCTGTCGCGGTGCCGTCGACCGGTCTGCGTCGTTCGGTCGGCCGGGTGTGCCTTCGGTCGGCCTGTCCCCTTCGGCTGGTGGGTGGGACCGAAAGTAGCAGCAGCAGGAGGGCGTGACCCGCAGCCGGAGCGGGTAAGCCGCCGAACCGCTGACAAGCCGCCGAACCGCTGACAGCCGTGAGGGGAAGGCACCGCCATGCTCAGCAAAGAGGATCAGCGCAGATTCGAACAGATCACCCGGCAGCTCCGGGAGAGCGACCCGAAGTTCTTCGCGAGACTCGACCATCGGGTCCGGGCCCGGCGCGGACGCTGGCTGATGTTGCTGACCGTCATCCTGTGGGCGTCGCTGCCCGCGATGACCGTCGTGGCCGGACGGACGGCCGGTGCCGCGTGCGTCGTGCTCGTGGCAGCCAACACCGGCCTGATGTGGCATTTCCGGCACCGCTGGCGTTGACCCGCGTCATGGTCGACACCAGGGTGGCGATGGTGCGGGGTCGACGCGACGGGGACACCCCGACATCGCCCCACTGGTGTCGACCATGAACCGTCACGGGTCGGGGCGGACCACTGGTCAGGACGGGCCGAGGGCCTGGTAGGCCCGGCGCAGGCGTTCCAGCAGGCCGGGGCCGCCGATCGTCGCAGCGGGCGAGCCGAGTTGCCGCAGCAGCAGTTCCGGACCGGTGGCCAGGACGGGCGGCCGGTCCGGTAACGGCACCGGCGGCAGCCAGAACCGGTCCA
The DNA here is from genome assembly GCF_040648835.1 of Micromonospora sp. NPDC049081. Lineage (NCBI taxonomy): Bacteria > Bacillati > Actinomycetota > Actinomycetes > Micromonosporales > Micromonosporaceae > Micromonospora > Micromonospora sp. NPDC049081. The sequence goes on from NZ_JBEZEK010000001.1 coordinate 971,723, forward strand.
CCGCCTCGGTGAGCGGCGCGTCGGGCAGGTCGGCGAGCACCCGGGCCGCCCCCGCCACAGCGCCCGGTGGCCCGGATGCCACCCCTTCCACCACCGACGACCCGGGCCCCGACGTCCGATCGGGCGTACCGCCGTCCGGTACGCACGACGCCGGAACACCGGCCGGCCCGCCCGCCGATCCGGCACCCTGCCGCCCGGCCCGGGTGACGTCAGCCCGCCCACCCGCCGGGGAGAGCGCCTCCGGCCCACCACCCGGATACTCGTCGGCGGGGCCGACGACGACGGGGTCGGCACCGCCGGCGGGGTCGACGACGGCGGGCGGAGACGACCCGACCGCCCCGGCGGGCAACGGCCGACCGACCGCCTCGGCGCGCAGGGAGCGGAGCCGGCCCAGCAGGCCGTCGCGACTGCGGCCCCGCCAGTGCAACAGTTGGAACGGGTCGGCGTCGAACGCCTCGGCGAGCAGATAGAACGTCGCCGCGAGATGCTTGCACGGCACCGCGAAGTCGGGGCACCCGCAGCGTTGGGTCAGCTCCCCCACCGAGTCGGGGAACAACGGCGCACCGGCACCGGCGAACAGCTCCTCCAACTCGGCCGGTAGGTCACCGGCGAGCAGCCGGGCGCTGAAGAACGCCTGACCGGCCAGCTCGCGTTCGACCCGGGCCCAGAGCGCCTCCGGAAACGGCGGCAGGGTGATGACCACCGGGTAGGGCCGGGGGCGGGAGCCCTGCACACTCGCCTCGACCCGCCCGGGTGACACGTCGAGCCGGAGCACCTGCCCCCGGCGGGCGTACGCCCGGCCCCGGGTGAGTCGGGTGCCGAGCGCGAACGACTCCAGCACCTCCAGGAACCGCCGGGACCACCAGGAGACCCCGATCGCCCCCCGGGTGCTGCGCGCCCGCAATCCGCCGTCGACCCGACGCGGCGGGCCGAAGTCGGCGAACGCGCCCCCCACTGCGGAGCCCTCCGCCGCCGGACCGGTCGGCCCCGACCCGACCGGGTCAGGATCAGCCGTGCCGGGGCCGTCGGCGGGGGGTCCGGCACGCCGGGGGGTCATTCGACCACCGCCCCGGCGTCCAGCGTGAACAGTTCCCGCAGCTGCCCGGTGGACAGCTCGGTGACCCACTGTTCGCCGCTGCCCACGACCGATGCGGCCAGGGCCCGCTTGTCGGCGATCATCGCGGCCACCTTCTCCTCGACGGTGCCGGCGCACACGAACTTGCGGACCTGCACCCGTCGCCGTTGGCCGATCCGGAACGCCCGGTCGGTGGCCTGGTCCTCCACCGCCGGGTTCCACCACCGGTCGACGTGTACGACGTGGTTGGCGGCGGTCAGGGTGAGCCCCGTACCGCCGGCCTTGAGGGAGAGTACGAACAGGGCCGGTCCGTCCGGGGACTGGAAGCGGGTGACCAGGTCGTCCCGGTCGGCCTTGCCCACCCCGCCGTGCAGGTAGAGCACCTCGCGACCGAAGCGGGCCGACAGGTGGCCGCGCAGCAGCGCGCCGAACTCGGCGTACTGGGTGAACAGCAGGGCTTTCTCGCCGGCCGCGAGCACCTCGTCGACGATCTCCTCCAACCGTTGCAGTTTGCCCGAGCGGGCGGCCAGCGGTGAACCGTCGCGCAGCAGTTGGGCGGGGTGGTTGCAGACCTGTTTGAGCCGGGTCATGGTGGCCAGCACCAGGCCCCGCCGTTCCATCCCGTCGCTGGACTCGATCTTCGCGAGCATCTCGTCGACGATCGCCCGGTAGAGCGACGCCTGCTCGGCGGTGAGGTTGCAGACCACCTCCATCTCCAGCTTCTCCGGCAGATCGGAGATGATCGAGGAGTCGGTCTTGAGCCGGCGCAGCACGAACGGGCCGGTGATCCGGCGCAGCCGGGCCGCCGCGTCGACGTCCCCGTGCCGCTCGATCGGCACCGCGTAGGACTGCCGGAAGCTGCTGGCCGGGCCGAGCAGGCCGGGATTGGCGAACTGCATGATCGACCAGAGGTCGGCCAGCCGGTTCTCCACCGGCGTACCGGTGACGGCGACCCGGTGCCGGGCGGGCAGCGCCCGGACCGCCTCGGCCTGCCGGGTGGCGGCGTTCTTGATCGCCTGGGCCTCGTCGACAACCACCCGGTGCCAGCCCACCGACGCCAACGCGACCGCGTCCCGGGCCGCCACCGAGTAGGTGGTGAGCACCAGGTCGGCGGCGTGCACCGCCGCTTCGAACTCCGCTCCCCGGGCCCGGTCCGCGCCGTGGTGCACGTGCACCCGCAACCCGGGGGTGAACCGGGCCGATTCCCGCTGCCAGTTGCCGACCAGCGACATCGGGCACACCAGCAGGGTCGGTCCGGCGTCCGGTCGGTCCCCGGCGAGCAGGGCCAGCAGCTGCACGGTCTTGCCCAACCCCATGTCGTCGGCGAGCACCCCGCCGAGCCCCAACGACTGGAGGAAGGCCAGCCAGGCCAACCCGCGCCGCTGGTAGGGCCGCAGGGTTCCCTGGAAGGTGGGCGGCGGGTCCAGCGGGACGAGCCGCCGTTCGGCCTGCCCGGCCAGCAGGTCACCGAGCGGCCCGTCGGCGGTCACCTGAAGCACCGGCAGCGCCTCCGGGTCGTCCGCCCCGGTCAGGCCCATCTTGAGCAGGTCGGCGACGGTCAGCTCGCCGGGGGAACGCAGCAGTCGCAGGCCGGCGGCCAGCCGCTTCGGGTCCAGCTCCACCCACCGGCCCCGCAGCCGCACCAGCGGGGTCTTCATCGCGGCCAGGGCGGCCAGCTCGTCGGCGTCGACCGTCTCGTCACCGAGCGCCACCTCCCATCGGTAGTCGACGAGCGCGTCCAGCCCGAGCCCCCCGGAGGTGGCGGCGACGGTGCCCGGGGCGGTCCGGCTGCTGGCCCGCAACCGGGTGCCGAGCCGCGCCGACGGCCGCCGCCACCACGACGGCAGCAGCACCCCGAAGCCGGCGGCGTGCAGCACCGGTGCGCCGTCACGCAGGAACCGGTGCGCACCCTCGACGTCCAACTCCAACTGCTCCGGGGCGGGGGTGCGCAACGCCTCGTCCAGCTCCGGCCAGAGCCGCCCGGCCCGGCCCAGCTCGGCCAACAGGGTCTCCTGCGGGTCGTTCCACCGGCCGGCGAGCGCCGGCAACCGCTCCGGCGTCCGCCAGATGTCACCGGCTGCCACGTGCAGGCCCGGCTCGTCGGCGGCCTGGAGGCCGAACTCGATCCGCCACCGTCCACCCTGCCCGATGACGGTCGACGGGTCGGCCGGCACCACGGTCAGGGTTTCGACGATCTCGTCGTCGGCCGGCTCGACCAGCCGGAAACTGGCCCGGACCGGGCCGCCCACCGCGTCGCGCTGCCAGGCGTCCAGCTCGGTACGGAGGGTGGCCAACGCGGTGGGCTCGGCGGTGAAACGCCGCTGCGGCCCGGTCAGGGCCGCCAGCCAAGCGGCCGTCGCGCCGTCGCGCCGACCGCCCCGGACCAGGTCGGTGTCGGCCAGCACCCGGCGGGCGGCGGCATCGGTGAGCAGGTCCACCGCGTCGGCGACCAGACCTGCCGACCCGACCACGGCAACACCGGACCGCGCGCCCGCCGCCGCGTCGGAACCGGACCAGGCCCCGGCCGGCACGTCGACACCGGGTCGGGCCGCCGTGGTGGTGCCGGAACCGGGCGACACCTCCCCGGGTTCGGACCGTAGGCCGGTCGGCCGGCGTGACCCGGAACGGGAGCGGGAAGTGGGCGTGGGGGTGTCGACGGCGGCCCGGGTGGCCGGCGGCAGGGCCAGGGCCAACGACCGGGCCCAGGCGGCGTCCGCGCCGGTGAGCAGGGGTCGCCACACCGCCCATCCGACCGCCGCTCCCGCCGACGGCACCGACCGGCCGGCCGCCCGCCGGCCCGCCGGTGACCGGGGCACCTCCCCCGTCGGGCGGTCGGCCACACCGGGCAGCAACCGGCCCCGGGCCACCAGGTCCGCCGCGAAGTCGGCGAGCTCCGCGAGGTGCCGCAGGCCCGCCCCGACCACGGCGTCGAGCCCGTCGAGGGTACGCAGCAGGGCGAACGCGTCGTCCGGGGCGTACCGGAGGGCGGGGGTCCGCCAGGCGGCGAGGGTGACCGGGCCGCGGACCGGTTCCCCGACGGTGGCCGGGACCAGCTCCGGGGAGTGCAGCGGCGCACCGGCCCGGGTGGGGAGGGTGAGCAGCACGGCGTCGGCCGGGCGGTCACCGAACAACGCGCACAGGGCGGCCGGTTCGGCGGCGAAGGGATGGGGGCGTTCGCGCGGGGCCCGGCCGGGGCGGCGCGGCACCTGCGTCGGGCGGGTGGAATCCTCCGCCCACACCGCCAGACCGGCCCCGACCAGCCACACCCCGTGGACGACCAGCACAGTCTCCCCCTCGTCGACGCCCGGGGGCCAGGATAGGCGGCGGCGCACCGTTACCGTCGACGCCATGGTGGACCTGCTCGTCGTCGGTGGGCTGGGCGTCGACATCCGCACCCGGGTGCCCACGCTGCCGCTGCCCCTCGCCGACTCCGTCACCGTTCCCGGGATCGAGCTGCGGGTCGGCAACACCGGGTCGGGGGTGGCGCTGGCCGCCGCAGCGCTCGGACTGACGGTGACGGTGGTCGACGTGCTGGGGGTCGACCCGGCTGGCGACGTGGTCCGCGCCGCGCTGGCCCGCACCGGCATCCGGTCGGTGCTGGCCGACGATCCCGGGGGCACCCGCCGGTCGGTCAACCTGGTCGACCCGGCCGGCCGCCGGATGGCGCTCTACGACCCCCGACCGTGGCGTGGGGAGCCGCCGTTCCCGCGCGCCGAACTGGCCGCGCTGGCCGGCGGCGCGGCCCACGTCCACGTTTCGATCATGGACTGGGTCCGGGGCCGGTTGCCCACGCTGCGCGCCGCGCTGGCCCCGGGCGTGCTGCTCTCCACCGACCTGCACGACTGGGACGGCGACGACCCGTACCACCGGCCGTTCGCCGAGGCGGCGGACCTGGTCTTCGTCAGCGGCGTCCGGCTGGGCGACCGGGCCCCGGCGGTCGCCGCGGCGCTCGCCCCCCGGACGGTGGTGGTGACCCGGGGAGCGGACGGCGCGGACGTCCACCCGGGCGACCGGCCCCCGGTGCGGGTGCCGACGACGACACCGCCCGGTGCGGTGGTCGACACCAACGGGGCGGGCGACGCCTTCGCCGCCGGCCTGATCGCCGCCCGGCTGCGCGGGGCGGCGCTGCTGCCGGCCACCGGGTACGCCGCCCGGGTCGCTGCGGCGGCCTGCACCCACGACGGGATGGAGTATCCGACCGGGCTGTTCCCCGCCACGCCCGGCCCACGCCGGCCCGGCTGACGTCGTGCTCCGGCAGAGGGTCAGACCGCGCCGGTGCTGCCGTCGGTCAGCTCACGGAGGATGTCGGCGTGCCCGGCGTGCCGGGCCGTCTCCTCGATCATGTGCACCATGATCCAACGCAGCGACACCTCACCGAGCTGCGGCTGCGCGACCACATGGTCCAGGGGGAACCGGGCGGCCAACTCGCGGGACCTGGCACACGCCCGCTCGTAGCCGTCGGTGAGCTGGTCGAGGGTCTCCCCCGGCACCAGGGCGAAACTGGCCGCCGCGTCCTCCTCGGAGGTGGGGACGACATCGCCGGGGGCCGGGGCGAGCAGGAACGGGAACCAGTTCCGCTCGACCAGGGTGAGGTGCCGCAGGATGCCGGCCAGGGTGGTCGCCGACGGCACCAGCCGACGGGACGCCTCGGCGTCGGTCAAGCCCCGTGCCTTGCGCAGCACGGTCGCACGGTGGAAGTCGAGGAACGCGTCGAGCACCGCCCGCTCGTCACCGGTGCGGGCCAACACCGGAGCGAGCGTCGGGTCGATCTGAATCTCCGCCATCAGCGGACGATACCCGCACCCCGACCCGGCCGGCCGACCGGCGCGGTCCGGACCGTCGGAGCCGTCCCGCTGTCCCGGCAAACCCTGCGGCCCGGCGGCCGGCTTGGCAGGATGGGCGCATGTCTTCGACGGTACGGATTCTCCTGGCGGACGGCCCGGCTGACGGCGAGGCGGTCGACGTCGAGCTGGACAGCAACGACCGGCCCCCGCTGACCCATCACCACCTCGGCCCGCAGGGGCTGGCCGACGCCCACATCTACGAGCTGGAGTCGGCCGGCGACCAGTGGCGCTACCGCTGGCGCGGCCCGGTGCTCTGACCCCGCCCCGGTTGCCGGGAACCGACCTGCCCGCCGGTCCCGCCATCCGGGCCACGTGCCCGCCAATCACGCAACCCTCCGGGCCGCCTGCCCGCCGGTCAGGCAACCATCCGGGCCACGTGCCCGCCGATCAGGCGGCCATCCGGGCCGCGCGCCCGCCGATCAGGCGGCCATCCGGGCCAGGGTTCGTGAACGCAGGCCGTCCAGCACCGCCCGGGTGACCTGGGAGGTGCCCCGGGCCTGGTCGCACACCTCGGCGACGCGGCGGGCGGTGGCCTCGCGGCGGGAGTCCCGTTCGTCCCAGAGCCGGTCGACCTCCGCCAGCAGCGGACCCTCCACCTCACGCTCCACGCCGCGCAGCGCCGGCACCCCGAGCCGCTGGGCCAGGTCGAAGACCTTCCCCGCGTACGGCAGGGGCAGGAACGGGGTGCCGACCATCGCCGCGAAGATCAGGAAGTGCAGCCGCATGCCGACCGCCAGGTCGAAGTGCTTCATCAGGCCGAGCACCTGCCGGGGCGAGTAGTCACCGTGCAGGATGCGCCCCCGGTCGGCGGCGATCATGTGGGACAGCACCCCGTGCGAGTGCCGGATGTCGTCGCGTTCCATCGGTACGAACAGCACGTGCGCGTCGATCCGCTGCACCAGGAAGTCGCCGATCTGGGCGAGCAACCGGTGGTACCCGTCGACGTCGAGTCGTTCCGCGGCCCGCCCCGGCTCCCGGACGCTCAGCCCGACCAGCCGCTTGCCGGCGGGCACCCCCTCCTCGCGCAGCAGCCGGGCCGGAAAGTCCTCCGGCTCCAACAGGAACGCCGGGTCGGCGGTGACGGTGATCGGGTTGAGCAACCCGGCCTCCTCCAGCACCATCCGGGACTCCTGATCCCGGACGGTCACCTCGGTCGCCCCGGCCAGCGTCTCCCGGACCATGCCGGTGTCCACCCCGTCGTTGAGCGGCCCGACCCCCACCGCGTACGTCAGCAGGGGCAGCCCACGTTCCTGGGCGACCCGCACGACGCGCAGGTAGCGGCGGGCCTCCTTGTCGTACAGGATGCCGCCCCCGCCGAGGATGAGCAGGTCGAGCTGGGCCAGCACCTCGGCCGAGTCGACCCGGCTCACGCCCTCCCAGGGCACCGCCTCGACGTCGGGGTGGGCCAGCGCGGTGTGCGCCGGATTACGGGAGAACACGATGATCCGGGCGTTCGGCTCCTGTTCCCGCAGGTCGGCCAGCAGACCGGTGAGGATCGCCTCGTCACCGAGGTTCCGACCGCCGTACGAGCCGAGCACACCGATGGTCAATCCGGTGGGACCCCTCATCCGTCACTCCTCCCCAGAACCGTCCCGCCCGCATTCCCCCCCAACCCCAACCCATGCCCCAGCCGAGCCCCGCCCCCAGCCCTGCCCTCCCCTGCCCCGCCCGCGCCCCGTCCCCGCCCCGGTGATCAAGAGGTTTACGTCAATCCACCCGGGGCGGTTTCTAGGCTTCAGTGCAACTGATCTTGGGTTGGGTTGGAGGTCCTGGTGGCGAAGCCGGGTGTGTTGACGTTCGGGCATCGGCAGGTGT